>CALQQQ010000001.1 GCA_943332745.1 Opitutus sp. GAS368
GACCTCGGCGACCACGCGGGCCTTGGAGCGCTGCGAGTGCGGGATGCCGTAGGCGGAGCGTTCTTCGCGGGCGTGCTCGGTGAGCTCGGCGGAGCAAGGGCAGGCGGACGAGTAGACGAAGTCGAAGTGGACGTAGCGGCGGAGGCGGTCGAGGTCGTCGATGGTGCCCTCGAGGACCGCGCGGTAATACTGCCAGCCTTCGAGGCCCGAACGCAGGGACTTTTGCAGGATTGGGTAACGCAGCTCGACCATGATGCGGGCGCGGCTGCAATCGAGGTCCTTCTTGTAGCGGATCAGCACCTCTTCGAGGAGCTCATGCGAGAGCACGCGATCCTTGAACTCGTAGAAGGTCCGCATGATGCGGGACATGTTGATCCCCTTGCGGTCGGCCGCGAGGGACACCGAGCCGGTGACCGTGCACTCGAGCGTAATCGGCTTACCGTCACGGGTGGCGACCAGCATCGGCAGGCGGAAACCCGAGATGCCGACGTGCTGAATCGGGACGTTGGCACCCTGAATCAGGGAGGCGTCCTTGTTCTGCATGTCCGGTAACGTCGCGCGGTACGCGTCATCGGCCCGGAAATTCCGGTCGTAGCGACGGGAAAGATCCCGGCTGCGGGGCGGATGGTCGGCGCGACTCATGGCGGGAAGGTTGGAGGAAAAGCCCGGGTGGGCAAACGGGCTGCTAGGAAATTGTCCCCTGCGCTGGAGCCACCTGCCGGATTTGAACCGGCGACATTCTCATTACGAATGAGATGCTCTACCAGCTGAGCTAAGGTGGCGTCGCAGAGGAACGATGAACATGTGGAGCCCGGGGCGAAAATCAAGCCTTGGCGATGCGGGAATGCCCTCGCCAGCCCCCGTACTTACCGCAAATTAGCGGGAAAGCCCCATGCGAGCCGCCATAATCGCCCGCCAGTTCGACGTCCAGGGAAGGCTCGTGACTGTCGAGCCCTACGGCTCGGGCAACGTTAACGACACCTATCTGGCGGTTTTCCGCACCACCTTTTCAGAGCAGCGCTTCATCGTGCAGCGCATCCGCAAGTCGGTGTTCCCGCAGCCGGAAGTGATCATGCAGAACATGCGCGTGCTCACGGACCACTGTCACGCGAAGCTTGAGGCCGCGACCGAAGGGGCGGACCGTATTTGGCAGCTCCCGAAGATCATCCAGACGAAGACCGGCGAGGACTGGGTGACGGACGCCGACGGCGACCTCTGGCGCGCCATCTCCCAGATCGCCAGCGCACACGCGTACGAAAAAGTGCGCAATCCAGAACACGCCCACGAAGCCGGCATCGTGCTGGGCCACTTCCACCGCATGGTCAGCGACCTACCCGCCGAAAAGCTCGGGTACGCCCTACCCGGCTTCCACGTTACGCCCGGCTACCTCGCCAAGATGGACGCAGCGCTCGCAACCCCCGGAGGCCAGGAACTCCTCAACGCCTCGCAAGAGGCCAAGCGGGCCGTCCGCTTCGTCGAGACGCGCCGCGCCCGCTGTTCCGTGCTCGAGGACGCGTGCACCCGCGGCGACCTAGGCCTGCGCACCACACACGGGGACCCGAAGGTCGGCAACATCATGATCGACGAGGCCACCGGCCGCGGTACGTGCATCGTCGACCTCGATACGGTGCAGCCCGGGCTGGTCCATTATGACATCGGCGATGCCATGCGCTCCGTGTGTAATCCCGCGGGCGAAGACGCCTCCGAACTCGGAGCCGTCATCTTCGACCTCGAGCTTTTCAGCATGATTTACAGGGGTTATCAGGCCCATGCGAAGGACTTCCTCAGTCAGGCTGACCACCGGCATCTCTTCGATTGCATCCACTTGATCCCACTCGAACTCGGCATCCGCTTCCTCGCGGACCATCTCGCCGGCGACGTCTACTTCAAGGTCCGTTATCCCGGACACAACCTACGGCGCGCGCTAGTGCAGTTCAAGTTGGCCGAGAGCATCGAAGCCCGCGAGCCATCCATCCGCAAGGTGCTCGGCGAATCCTAATGGCGGCCGAAGTCCCCACCCTCTCCGTGACCCTGTGGGTCGCTCTCGCCTTCCTCGCACTGCTGATGATCCGCGGAGCCTGGCGGGGCTATCGACGCGGCCCGATGCGCCAGCTCGCCGGGCCTGTGGCACTCGCGACTGGCCAGCTCGTCGGCTGGCTCTTTGGCTCGGACCTTGGTCAGGCCTGCCTCCAAGGAACCTCCTACCCCTGGATCCTCCGTGGTATCACCGGCGTGCTCGTGCTGAGTTGCCTAGCCGGCTTGCTCTGCTATGCGATCTTCTGGCGCCTCGGCCGGCTGCCCGAGGGACAGAAAGAAGCCGAAAGTCCCGTCCTCGGTTCCCTTGTCGGCTGCTGGACTGGCGCCCTTTACTTCCTCATCCTGATTGCCGTCCTTGCGACCGTCGCCTCGGTCTATGACCTTTTTGAGAAGCCTGGCGCGAGCCGACATCACTGGACCGTCGACATCCGTAACGACCTCGCCGCCACCTCTATCACCTCCGACCTCAAGGGGTGGTCGCCCATCCCCGACAAGCAACGCACCCTGATTCGCCAGACCCGCCGGCTCATGGCAGAGCCCGAAGCCAGACGGAGGCTCATGGCTCAACCGGAAATCAGGGCTCTGGCTGCCCACCCTACCCTTTATCAGGCCTGGGAAGATAAAAATGTACGTGAGTTGTTGAACAACAGTGACTTAACTGGATTCATCGACCATCCTAAGGTCCGCGCGGTCTTGGCCGACGAACAATTGCAAAAAGAGGCCGAAAAGGTCGATTTAGCCAAAATTATTGATCGTTCTCTGCAGGGAGCGAAAAAGTAACCTCTAGGTATATTTTTTGGTAGTCCAAGGGTCTGGCTTCCGTATGTTGGAACATCCCTCCCCACTCACATGAACAAGTTCTCGTTCCTCCTGGCTGCCCTCTGCGTCTCCCTGAATGCTCAGGAAGCCAAGCCCGCCGAAACCAAGGCCGCTGCTCCCGCCCCCGAGGTCAAGCTCGCTGGCAGCGCCAAGTCTGAACCCAAGACCTACTTAGCCGAAGTCTGGAACGGCAAGACCATCGCCGAATGCCTCACCTTCCAAAAGAATGTCCAAGTCCTCGGCCAGCAGGTCGAAGAACTCAAGCGACTCCAAGTCTTCCTCGAGAACGCCCTCACCACCCCGGAGAAAGAAGCCCGCGGACATGAAATCGCCGCCAAGCAGGCCAAGCTCAAAGGCGACAACGAATCCATGGGCAAGCTCTACAACGGCTTCAGCATCGAGCGCCCGTACCAGCTCTCCTTCACCAAGGCCGTGATCGCCACCCCGATCTCCAACGAGGAATTCACCAAGCTCTCCAGCGCCAAGGACTTCAAGCCGGACACCATCATCTCGAACGGCGAGAAGAAGTTCCAGATCCGCGACACCATCAGTGGCCAGGGCGAGGTCGAGACCTTCGGTCTCTCGCTTAAGCGTATCACCGATGCCAAAACCCAGCTCCAGCAGCTCATCGACCTCCAGCCCAAGCTGACCAAGGACGACGACAAGAAGAAGGTCGAGAAGGCCATCAAGGAGATCCAGGACGACCTCACCAAGAGCCTCGGCGAGTTCAAGCAGTCCCGCGGTTTCGACTTTAACGCCGAAGCCATCACGCTTCCGGCCGAAGCCAAGCTCGCCGTCCAGATCACCGAAGAAGAAAAGAAAGCCATCGAGGCCAAGAGCGCCCCCGCGGGCGACAAGAAGTAAACCCTCACCCTTACCCCAACCCCAAAACCTACCCCTAACATGCCCGCCACCGACACCCCGGAAGCCCCCAAAGTCGACGAAAACCTGCTCCAGCACGATAACAAGGTCTTCTTCAAGTTCGTCACCATCAGCCACCCTGAGACCCTCACCCGCTTCACCAATGACGTGAACGTCATGGTGGCTCAGGCCCAGAAGATCGTTGAGCTCAACCAGCGCATCCAGAGCGCCCTCACGACGACCGAGAAGGACGCCGTGACGAAGCTCCGCGAAACCGAACTGCTGGACTTCAACCAGAAGGACGCCGTGTTCGAGAAGGTCTACGGCTTCAAGATGGATACCGTCGCGATTCGCCCCCACTTCATCCAGAATCAGGCTATCCAGCTGATGTCCCCGGTCACCGACGAACAGATCGCCGAGCTCCGCAAGAGCCCCGATTTCAAGGAGAACGAAGTCGTCGCCCGCGGCAACCAGAAGATGATCCAGCTCTGCAAGATGACGGGCGAGCACATCCCGCTCTTCGAGCGTAACATCAATATCGTCCAGGCCCAGCAGAACGCCCTCCTCCAGCTCCGCGCCGCCGAGCAGACCGCCCCTGACGAAGCTGCCAAGAAGCGCGCCCAGGATGAAATCGCCAAGGTGACCGAAACCCTCACCCAGAACGCCGAACACATGGGTAAGACCTACGGTATCTTCTCCAACAACATCGTCTTCGATGTACTGGAAGCCAAGTTCTGGGTCGCCCTGACGCAGGATGAAGTGAAGGCCTACGTCGAGAAGACCCACGGCGCTGCTCCAGCCGCCGCCGCTCCGATCGCCATCGAGGCCCCGAAGGTCGACAAGAAGGCCGACAAGAAGAACTAAGCCTCGCGCTGATTCTTCCCGACAAGGCCCGCCCTCACCGGTGGGCCTTTTTATTGCTCAGAAGAGCTCGCCCTGCCGGGAGTCGTCCGTTGGCTTGGCTTTCGGCTTCGGCACGTCGACCGACTTCGGCGCTGGTTCCAGCGCGACTGAGGCCCGGCCGTGCTTCGTCTGATACCGACGCAGGGTCGAATGCATCTCCATCTCCGCCAAGAAAGACTCCACGGCGGCAACATCTTCACGCACCGGCTGGCCTGGCTCGAAATCGAAATCAGTCTGGAAGGTGACCAAGGTGAGGTTACCGCGAATCCGCTCGGCCTCCGCCTTCACTTGCTCGCGAAAACGCTCCGGCTGCAAAGTGTCCGCAGCTGCGAGCACGCCTTCGAGGTCGCCGTATTCGGTGAGCCACTTCACGGCGGTCTTAGGGCCCACGCCCTTAAGTCCAGGGATGTTATCAGCGGTGTCGCCGACCAAGGCGAGGTAGTCGGCAATGCGGGCCGGAGGTACGCCGAACTTCTCGGTCACGGCCGCCGAATCAAGCCGGCGCCAGCCCGCCGCCGGATTCGCCGTCGGCGGAGGCGCCAACTGGATGACTGGTCCGCCGACGCACTGACCGAAATCCTTATCCGCACTGACGATCACACACTCATCGCCGGAGGCCGCGAGGATGCGGACGGCGGTGGCGATGAGGTCGTCAGCCTCGACCCCACGCCGCTCGAAGACCTGAAAGCCCAATAGCGCGGTCAGTCGCTTGATCTCGGGCAGCTGCTGGACGATCTCCTCCGGCGTGTCGTCTCGTTGAGCCTTGTACTCGGGCAAGACGGCCAGGTGACGGTCGGAACCGCCGAGGTCGAAGAAGACCGCACAGCGATCGGGCTTCTCGCCATCACGGAGGTCCAGCAACGACTTCATCCAGCCGTGCAGGGCGCCGGTCGGAAACTGATCGGACTGCCGGCGGAGGTTGGAACGCTCCATCGCGAAGTGGCTCCGGAAAACCAGATTGAAGCCATCGATGAGCAGCCAGCGCATACCGGATTGTCGCCCCACCCTTCGGACGCATCGAGAAAAAAGCGGGCCCGCCGAATGGCGGGCCCGAGATGGCGAGAATCGCGGAGCGGGCTTACTTAGCCGGCTCGGTGACAACCGTGGGCTGAGCCGCGGCCGGAGCGGCGACCTCGATCGGCTCACGATAGACCGCGCCACCCGGGGAGATGAGCGTGGGGTTCGAGAAGGTCGAACCGGCGCGCATGCCAGGGTGGGTACTACGAAGGGTGGCGCCGCCTGGGGAGACCAGGTTAGCAGTCACGAACACCATAAGGCTGCGCTTCTGCACCGACTTGCCGGTGGAACGGAAGGCTGCGCCGATAAGCGGGATGGAGCCGAGGACCGGTACCCGATCTTCGACCGTCTTCACTTCTTCCCGGGTCAAGCCGCCGATAACGACCGTAGCGCCGTCGAAGACGGTGACGTCGGTGGTCACTTCACGCGTGCTGAAGATCGGTTGGAAGAAGCCCGAAGGCACCGAAGCGGTGATAGTGCCGCTGATGGCGATCGAGGTACCGCCGTATTCGACGAAGCCTTCGAACTCGGTCACCTTCGGCTTGAGGTTAAGGGCGATAGAATCATCAGCCGCTACGGTTGGAGTGACTTCGAGGTTCACGCCGATTTCCTGGACGGTGAAGTCCTGGGGTGTACCAGCAGTGATCGCGACGCCGCCGCCGCCGCCGCCCGCGGTCGCAGGCGTGACCGAAGCCTGCGTGTCGCCGTAGGCCTGAGGATAGCGGAGTAGCTGAGCCACCCGGATGACGGCCGTCTTGCCGTCGAGGACGGTCAAGCTCGGAGAGGACATTAGGTCGCTGCCAGAATTCTGTTCGATGGCACGGATGGCGACCGCGAGCGTCTCTCTCCCAAGGAACCCGACCGTGCCACTGTAGGCGTTGCCGGTGCTAGCACCAAGGTTCGCCCCAGAGGGGAAGCCCGGAGGGGTCTGGGGAATCGAAATCGGCGGGGGTGCCGCCGAGTCAGTAATCGTGAGGTTGCGCGGGGCGCTGTTGTTGGCCTGGAAGACGGTGGCAATCGAACGGAGGTTCGAAGCCGCATTCACGGTGCCGCCAAGACCAGCGGTCGGGGACAACGTCCAGTTCACGCCGAGTTCGTTCAGGATCTTCTGTTCGACTTCCATGAACTTCGCTTCGATGTGGACCTGCTTGATGTCGGAGTAGCGGCGAATGATGTTCTTCACGCGGTCCAGGTTCTTGCGGCTCTGGTAGACGATGAGGTTCGTTCCGTCATACGACAGGGTCGCCGGGGCTTCGAAGGCCACACCGGAACGGGTGAGGAAGTTGCGGATGGCCACTTCTTCCGGACGCTGACCATCGCCGGCACCGGCACCGCCGGCAGCGGCACCACCGAAGGGATTCGCGGCCGCGCCACCCGCCCCAGCGGCGGCACCCGAACCACCAGCGCTGAGACCGGTCATCTTGAGCACGGCAGCGGTGGAAAGCGGGTAGATTTCAGTCTCAAGGAGGCTGTCGCCGGAATCCTCGCGGACTTCGATGATGCCACCCGAGCCGACGGAGAAACTGAAGCCAACTCGCTTACAGATGTAGTCGAGAGCTTGGTAGACCGAGACATTGCGGAGCTGCAGGCTGACGGTGGGGTTCTTGTTAGCCGGGTCGATGAGGACGACGTTTACGCCCTTCTGATCCTTGTCATAGGAGGCGGCGGAAGTCTGCAGGAGGGCGAGAGCGCGGTCGAGCGGCTGGTCGCGGACCATGAAGCCTTCGGGCAACTGGATGGACTTCATCTTGTCGACGACCGGGTCGTTGCCGTTGGCGGCGTCGACCTTGACGTTTTCGCGGTTGAAGACTTCGGGGAGCTTCCAGGTCTCGTCAAGGAGCTCGAGGAGCTTACCCTTGGTCACGCCACGATTCCACTGGCCTGAGTTATCGGACAGCATCTGGCGGATGCGGATCTGGTAGGCCTTGGATTCGGAATTATTGGGCTGGTACTGCAGCACTTCGCGGTAGGAATCGAGGGCGCCTTGGTAATCGCCGTAGAGATAGCGGGCACGGCCCTTGACGAGCAGCTCGTTGACCTTGTCGTCTTTGACGCGGAGGCCGGGGGAAAGCTCGTCGACGTTGCGATAGGTCGGATTATTTCGCTTGGAAGCGAATTCCTTCTGGAGGCGGAGGACGCTGGGGTCGTCCTTGCCCTTCAGTTCGGCATACTGCGTGATGAACGAGGCGGCCTTGATCATGTCGCGGGCTTCGATGGCGATGAGCGTACGACGGGCGATGGCTGAGCCTTTGGTTTCCTTGATGCGATCCTTGAGTCCCTTATTGGAAAGGGTCTCATTACCCAAAGCGCGTTCAGCGACCTCGAGGTCATTCAGGGCCTTATCGATGGAGTCAGCCGTACCCTTGCGGATGAGGCTTTCAGCGGAGGCGATGGCGTCGCCCTGCTTGCCGAGTGCCTCGGCGTTAACCCGGGCGAGGCGCTTCACTTCTTCCTGGGCGGCAGAGGAACCACCGGCGTCCCGCTGGATGACGACATCCTGCTTGGTCAAGGCGATGGTATCGCGAAGCTTCTGGGCGGCGGCGGTCGCCGGGAGAGCGCCGTTGGCTCCATCTAGGAGTTCGAGGGCGCCCTTGTGGTCGCCGGCGGCGGACTTCTTACGGGCCTGCTCGATCGCCAGGGTGACTTCGGTGAAAAGCTTCTCGTGGACGGCGGCGACTTCGTCGAGGGCGGAGGCCATCTTCGCGGCGGGCGCATCAGCCTTCGGGGCGTCGGGAGACGGCTTACCGGCGTCAGCGGCCTTCTTGGCTGCTTCGGCGTCGGCGATGGCCGCATTGACGGACGAGAGTCCTTCGGCGGCGCCAACATCCTTGGCGTCGATGGCGAGGATCGCCTCGAATTTGGTCTTGGCGGCCTGAAGGTCGCCTTCGTCGCGAGCCTTCAAGGCTTCGGCGAGGAGCTGAGGCTTGCGGGCGGCAGCATCGCCATCTTGGGCGACAAGTGAGCCTGCAGCTAAAGCAAGGGCGAGAGCGACCCAGGCAAGCTGCGAACGGTGGAGATTTTTCATGAGTTTGGGGCTTTGAAAATTATTTCTTAGGGGTGATGGACTTGGGGGCAGCTGGGGTGACGGTCTTCGACTTAGGAGCCGGAGCTACGGGCGCCGGGACGATCAGCGTCTGCGGGTCTGAAATGAGTTTCTTCGGCTTCTTGGGGTTAAGAGCGAAGGACTTATCAAAAGTCACGCTACGGGCGGGCAAGTCAATGCCTTTGACCGTGTAGTTGGCCCCATTGTAGGAGAACTTATCACCAACGGCGTGTAGGGTGAGCGTCCATGCCGGATCGGTGGGCGAATTAACCAAGATATCTACACGGCCTTTGAACTCCAAAGGCTTATCGTCGTCGACCTCGACCACTTGGCCAAACTGGCGGTCATCGAGGGTGAGGACGTTACGGACAAAGGGAATGCCGTCGGCATCCTTACCCTTGATCACCTTAAAGGACTTGAGAGTGAGGTAAGGGGCATCCGGAACCGGCTTATTGAGCTTACAGTCATCCAAGTACTGCTTGGTCTTCACATTCTTGAGCGAGAAGAGGCGATCCTCCTCCTTCTTGCCGGGTCCCAAGGTGGTATGGCTGAGCATGAAGGTGTAGGTGGGGTAACCCACGGAAACGAGCGCGACACCGAAGGGGGGCATCTCCTCGGCCTTGCGGCTGCGCGGTACATACTCGCGGAGAGCAGGATCCCAGACGACGTCAATCGTCGTGAAGAGATCGTAGTCCCAATTGTCGTCGTTCTCCTCGGGGCTGAGCCAGTCCTTGATGTTGTCTTCGAGCGAAGCACGCGGGGTCGAAGGATAAACATCCCCACGCGGGACGGCATCTTTGAGCTGCTTGAGGGCGACGGCCTTACCCTCTTCGTCTGGGACGACCGGAGCGATGAGGCCCGGACTAAGATAGGCGGTCGCGCCCACGGCGAGCAGCAGTGCGCCAAGGATGATGAGAATGATGTCCTTACGGGAATTCATGTCCGGGGTGCTTTATTTCTTAGGTTCGCCTTCGGCGGCGGCCGCCGGCTTCTCCTCGGGGATGGAAAGGTAATCCACCTGCACGACGAAGGTGGAAAGTTTGCGGGGCACGACCAAGACGCGCTTATCTTCGGCTCTGACCGACTTGGCTCCGCTGTTAGCCGTGACGGGCTCATCGCGGAAGAAGTTGCCGATCACGGAGGGGGCGGCGGCGTTAGACGATGCGACCGGAACGAGAGCAGAAGCAGACGCGAGGAGTTTCTGGACCTCGGGGGTGGCCACGCCGACATCGATCGAAGAAATCACCAGCGGGCGCCCGGAGTTACGGATCTTGTTGACGAAGGTGCGCAGGGTCGGCGTGTAGCCCACGAAACGAACACGGTAAGAACTGGTTTCGACCAGGTCACGACGGTCGAACGTCCGGGAGGCGACGAACTCATCGACCAGGTCGCGGGCGCCGTCCGGCTCCGGGCCATAGGTGCCAGCACCGGGCTTACCTTCCGGGATAAGCACGAACGTCTCGACGGCCTCCCGGTCGACGGACTCGATCAGGAGAGGCGAGCCGGGCGGGCGGGAATCAACCAACTGACGGACGAGGAAATCGATGACCTGACGCTGCTGGTCGACCTTCTGGAACTCACGCTTAGGCGAGGTCCCTTGATTGTGGATGTAGCGGTGGAAGCCGAAGGCCGTCGGGTCGGTCTGAGAGAGCTTGATACCGTTGTCGGCGGCGAGCTTACGCCAGCCGTCGACCGATTCGCGAAGCAACGCACTCAACTCGGCGGAGTTGGCAGAAGGCTTACCCTTGATGGCGAGCTCGGGATTGCCGGCGACGGCCATCCGCAAGGAGCCGAGATGCGTTTCCAGCGCCTTCACGTCATCGGCGGCCTTGTCGACATTGTCCTGGTTCAGCGACACGGCCGGACTCCCGACCACAAAGGCGTGACCCCGAAGTAACGCACTCTGCTCGATACGTGCACGCTGGAGTAAGAGGGCGGAGGAAGCGCCTCCCCGGTAAGCCAAATAGGCGAAGGCGCAACCCACGACGAAAGCGACCGCTAAGGCGATGAGCAGCAGGTTAAACCCGAAGTTTTTCTTAAAATTCTGCATGACTTAGAGGGCCTTATCCTTGCGGATGATAAGGGTGAGGGTCGCCTTCGGGGTCATCCGAATCACGGTCTTGTTATCGGAGGCCTTGAGGGTTTGGTCCGTGACGACGATTTCGCTCTCCGGGACGGAACCGACATACGGCGACTTGCGGACGACCTCAAGCAGACGGCCGATGTTTTCTTTTTCCGCCTGGGCACGGTACAGAGCGACTTCGAGCGGCACTTCGGTAAAAAGGAAACGGACCGAGACGATGACCTTGGTGACGACGACCGGAGCCAGCGCGGGCTGGCCTTCAGCGGCCGGAGCTGCGGGCAAAGTCTCGTACTTCACATGCATCTCCTCGATCCAGGTGTTCTTACAGGTGCCGATGCGATCCTGGAGGTCGCCAAGGAAGGCGGGCCAGTTGGAGCGGTTCGTGACGACGAATTCGAGTTCCTTCGCCTTGGCGGCGAGTTCGGCTGCCTTCTTCCTCGATTCCTCGATGGTCGTACGGCGGGTGGCGAGCTCGACCTGTCGGGCTTGGATGACGACGGTCTGCTCGCGATTCCAATTCTCGGCGTCGGCGAAGGCCAGCCAGACGCAGAATGGCGCCGCCGCCGCTAACGCGGCAGCGATGACCAGACGAGGCTTGCGCGCGTCAAAAGCTTGCTGTGCGGCGATATCCCGCGGGATCAGGTTGACGCCAATGGGTTGAGGCAGGATGAGGCGAGCGGCTTCGCCGATGACCTCGGTAATCTGATATTTAGCCCGCTCGAGCTGCTCGGGATTAATCCCGGCTCCGGGCGTTATGACCGACGAGGGATCAAAGACTTCGACCGGGAGGCGCAGGGTCTCGCAAAGCTGTTCGGAAAGACCTGGCACTTGCGAGCCGCGACCCGTGACGAGAATACGGGCCGGCTGTCGGCCATTGGTGCCGCGGCGCACATTAATCAGGCGGCGATTGATATCCTGGGCGAGGCGCCGGATGAAGGTCTGCGCGTTGGCCTGAAGGACCGCGACCTGCGGATCAGACTCCGGCAGATGCACGATACCGGAAAAGTAGCCCACCTTGATGGCTTCGGAAACCGCAAATGGCTGGCCCGTATTATCCGACACGCCTTGCGTGAGCAGATTCCCGCCAATGTTGGTGGCGGACTGGATGTTGACGCCGCCGGGGCCAACGAAACTGAGCGTGGTCGAGCGGGCGCCCACGTTGACAATGAGGGCTTCCTCCGCGGCGGAGCCACCGGCCAGACGGAACGCCTGGCTGTCGAGCAGCGGGGCGGCCTGAATCGACATTGGGCGTAGACCAGCCGAGGTAACCATGGTCGCAATCTTGGTCGCGACCTCGGTACGTAAAGCGAAGAGTAGGACTTCCGCCTCGACGCCATCCGAAGCCATGACCTGGCTGTCCCAAATGACTTCGTTGAGCGGATAGGGAATCGCGTTCTGGGCCTCGAAGGCCACGATCTGGGCCTGACGGGCACGTTCGACTTGCGGGACCTTGAGCGGCTTCTGCAACAGCAGGAAAGCGGGGGCGATGACCGTGACGCGACCCTTGAGTTCATGAGCGTTCACCAAGTTCGCCAGAGCGGCAATCGCGGCGTTCAACCACTCGTCGTCGCCCGTCAGTCCGGGAGTGATTTCCTCGACGTAGAACTGCTCGAGCACCAGGCTCCCCGACACAGCGGAAAACTGGGAGACCGAGACGTTCGACGAGGCGAGATTGACGATGGTGGCCTTTTTCTGGCTCATGCGTAAAACGGAAAAAGGGGGTTAGCGAGAGGCGGTATCTTCCCGGAGGAACTCAGGGGAAGGCGAACCTTGGGGCACGGTGTCGAAGATGGCGTAAGGCACGAGGTACTGGGGACGTAGCATGCCGGCATTGGCGGTGACGCCGCGGTCAGCCAAGTCGCGGGCCCCATCGAAGGTCTGCTTGTTCACGAACTGCTTATGGACGGCGGCCTGCATGTCCGCAGAAAGTCGGCCCGCTTCGGTATAAAGAGGGATTTCCGTGCCGCCGACCTCAAGCTGCACGTAATAGTAATCCGGCTGCATCTTGAGACGGTCGCGCTTCACGATATCGCCGGGCAGGTAGAAATAAACAGAGCGGGCGGAATTCACCTCCATCGTTAAGACGGTGGCGGTGGATCGGTAATAGGAGAACTCGGAGGCCTCCTTGGCGGCGAGCGGTTTGAAAATCTGCGTGACGGTCACCTTAATCTTGTCCACCCACTGCTTGTTGGCGGCCTTCTTCCCGGCCTTGTCCTCGGTCGCGGTCTTGGTCTCCGGATTAAAATTCGCCTGCAGCTCGACCTGCATGCGGATCCATTCGTGCTTCTGGCCGCCGATCTTGGTCGGGTCGAAATGGACGGAGCGCACGACCACGGGGCTTTTGTTCGCGCCAGCACCCCCTTCGGCCTTCGTCGCCTGGGCTAAAACGCAGGATACGGACAGGCAGAAAGCCATTACGCTGGCAAAAACAGCATGTACTTGGGGCATGGGGAGTGAGAATTTGTCCCAGTAGAACCCCAGTGGCAAATGCAAAAAAACCTCATATAAGGAACATTTGTTAGATGCAAATTACTTGCATCTGTCGCCATTCCTTGTGAGTCTGGGTTTACATGCTTCGTCTGCTTGCAGCCTTGATCTTTTCCGCGAGTCCGTGGCTCGGCGGACAAGCCCACGCGCAAGAAAAACCGGTCATCGTGTCAAGCTTCAGCGTCATTGAAAACTGGGTTCAAGTCATTGGTGGAAAAGGACTTGAGTCGATAAGCATCATTCCTCGCCGGAGCGAGGCGCACGGCTTTCAGCTTAGCCCCCGCCACGCGAAAGACCTGCGCCGCGCCACCTTGATCGTCGCCCTGAGCCCAGAGTTTGAACCCTGGCTCGCCGCTTGGGGTAAGGCGAATCAACGCAGCGACTCGATCCTCTGGCTGCATCGCGGTGCCGCCGCCCACTCGGGGCACCATTGTGCCGATATCCCGCACGCGTGGATCGACCCCATCGAAGTCAAAAAATTGGTGAAGCTCCTGGCCGAAAGACTGCAGAAAATTGGAGGGGGTATAGATACGCAAAATGCTTATGAACAATATCTTGAAGAAGTAAGTGCTGTGGATAACGAGCTTAGCCAGCTCTTCAGGCAAATCCCCCCCAACAAAAAGGCCTTTATTTCCCATCATGCCAACCTCGGACAGTTCGCCAAGCACTTCGGCCTAACCGTTGCCGGCACGATTATCGCGAGCGGGTCCGGGGAGTCGGCCGATCCTTCTGCCCGTCATTTTTCCGAACTACTCGCCCTCATCCGAAAACAGAAAATCCGCGTCATCGTCACAGATGCAGGTCAGGGTGATGCCTTCGCCCGGAGGTTGACGGAAGACGCCGGCCTCCCACCCCCAGTCTCCCTCTCCTTCGAATACCTCGAGCCGCCCGGACAACCTGGAGACACCTGGACCTCCATGATGCTCGCCAACGGTAAACAGCTGCATCAGGCCCTGCTGAAATGAGCCGCATCATCACAGCGCTCTCCCGTCATCTCGGCGAAGCGGTCTTCTCCCTCCTACCCTCGATCCCCTACGCGCAGAAAGAGAAGGTCGGATGCCCAGGTATCGCCGTCTCGGCTAAACAACTCTCCGCCTCCGCCCGCCTCGACGGACCAGTAGCCTTTGATAACGCGACCTTTGAGATTCCTTGCGGATGCCGGACTGCGCTCATCGGCCCCAACGGCTCGGGCAAATCCACGCTCCTGCGCGTGCTCGCCGGGCTCACCCCGATTCGCTCGGGCGAAGCGCTGGTCGCCGGCGAATCCCCGCGCCTCGGTCGCAGTCGTATCGCCTACCTTGCCCAGCGGCCACATCTCGCCGAACTCTTCCCACTCAAGCTTCGCCGGCTAGTCCAGATGGGCACCTACGCCCACCATGGATGGTTTGAAGAATGTCAGCACGGCGACGAAGCCATCGACCTCGCGCTCACGCGTCTCGGCCTGACCGAACTAGCCGAGCGCCCAGTCCACACGCTATCCGGCGGCCAGCTGCAACGCGCGCTCATCGCCCGCGCCGTCGTCCAAGGCGCCGAAGTCCTCCTGCTCGACGAGCCCTACGCAGCCCTCGACCAGCCTAGCCGCGAAATCATCGACCGCTTCCTCTTCGAGCAAGGCCATGCCTTCACCGTTGTGATGGCGACACACGACCCGGCCGATCTCGGTCGCTTCGACCGCATCCTCGAGATGCGCGAAGGCACCGTCATCACGCGCATCGCCTGCTCTGGCCACGACCACCGCCATGCTTGAGTTGCTGACCCAGCCGCTCGCCGAACCTTTTTTCGTGCGCGCCCTCGTCGCCATCGCGCTCTGCAGCGCGACCTGCGCCTGCCTCGGCGCCTACGTGATCCTCCGACGAATGGCCTTCGTGAGCACCGCGCTCACCCACTCCATCCTGCCTGGCGTAATCAGCGCCCTGCTCCTCGGCTTCTCGCCTTATCTCGGCGCACTGGCCGCCGCGCTCCTGACCGCGGCCGGCGCCGCCTGGCTCGCCGCACGCCGAGGTACGAGCGAGGACAGCGCCGTGGGCGTCATGCTTTCGGTGATGTTCGCCACGGGCGTCGCGCTCATGCAGCAGGCGAACTCCTGGCGCGACTTCGCGGGACTACTTTTCGGCAGCGTCGTCTCCGTCGGCAGCGAAGACCTCGTGGTCATCGGTGTCACCGCCGCGATTATTCTCCTTGGCCTGCGAGTCCTGCACAAGGAACTCGAGCTGGCCTCCTTCGACGAAGAATATGCGGCGCTCCTGGGCGCGCGGCCCGCGCTCATGCGAGTCGTCCTGCTTGTACTCGTAGCGCTCGGCTCCGTCGCCTGCGTCCGCCTCGTCGGAGCGCTGCTCACGACGGCCCTGTTCATCATCCCCGCCGCGACCGGCTTACTACTCGGTCGTACCGTACCGCAGGTAATGGCCTGGGGTGCGGGCTGCGCTCTGGCCGGGGGCATTGGCGGGCTTTATCTTTCCTACTACCTGCCAGCCGTGCCGTCCGGGGCAGGCATCGTGCTCTGCTGCGCGCTACCCTATCTCGCCGCGCGGATCTTTGCGCCGCGTTGCTGATCAGAAACGCGGCGGACGCAGCGAGAGCGGCAGGCCGAGCACTTCGCGGGCGACGAGCGCTTGGCGGAGGGCGGCCGAACCGCGGAACTGCGTGCGCGTATGCGCACGCGCCGGCCGCGTGACCACGAGAGACGTATCGTCAAGATGGGTCGCAGCGACCGGGGCCGAAGGCTCCGGCTCTGGTGCGAGGGGCGGCGGCGCATTGCGCACCCGACGGGTGCGACGCGGCACGGGCGGCGGCACGGCAATCGGTGACGGCTGGCTGGCCTCCGCCTTGATCTTGCCGGCGACCCAAGCCGCGAACGCGACTACGCCGATGACGACCTTGATGAAGAGTGCCAGCTCCATGCTTAGGCCTTGGCGCCAGGTGCGGGACCGTCACCGGCGATACCCTTGCGCATCTCGGTGTCGGAACGAAGGTTCTCCAGACGCTGGAAATCCATGTAGCCCATGCGGCCGGAGCGCAGGGCGTCGGCGAGGGCCTGCGGGATCTGGGCCTCAGCTTCGACGACGCGGGCACGCATCTCTTCGACGCGGGCACGCATTTCCTGTTCGAGGGCGACGGCGGCCGCGCGGCGAATTTCCGCCTGCGCCTGCGCCATGTTCTTGTTAGCGTTGGCCTGCGCCTCTTGAAGCATTGCCCCGATGTTATCGCCGACGTCGACGTCGGCGATGTCGATGGACATAATTTCGTAAGCGGTGTTGGCGTCGAGACCGCGCTCGAGGACGGTCTTGGAAATGCGGTCCGGGTTTTCAAGGACGATTTTATAGCTCTCGGAGGAGCCGATGGTGGTGACAATGCCTTCGCCAACGCGCGCGATGATGGTCTCTTCCTGCGCGCCGCCGACGAAGCGGTCGAGGTTGGTGCGGACCGTCACACGGGCCTTCACCTTCACCTGGATGCCATCCTTGGCGACGGCATCGATCGTGGTGCGGCCGCTAGCCGGATTAGGCACGTCGATGACCTTGGGACTGACGGAAGTGAGCACGGCCTCGAGGACGGACTTGTTCGTACCGCGGGTCGCGATATCGATCGCACAAGCGCGATTCCAGTCGAGATGTAGGCCGGCTTTCTGGGCGGCGATGAGTGCCTGTACCGTCTGCACAATGTTTCCGCCGGCGAGGTAGTGGGCGTCGATCTTCTCGACGTCGACCGAAAGACCGGCCTTGGTGGCAGCGATCTTGGCGTCGACAATCACGGCGTAGGGAACACTGCGCAGGCGCATACCGACGAGGTCAAACAGGCCGACCTCGGCGCCGGCGAGGCGCGCTCGAACCCAGACGGCGAGGAAGGAGAGCAGGAAGAGGACGAATAGCAGCAGGGCGCCGGCTGCGATCCAGATGATAATGTTAGGCATGGTAGGCATGGGAATGGAAAGGGTTAGCGGGAGCGGCGGACGGTCACGCGGCCGGAACCAGCCTCGGTGACGACGACGGCGGCGTTGCGTTCGACGAAACCGTCGAGGGAAAAGGCTTCGAGCAAGGCGCCGTCGATCTCAATCGTGCCCGAAGGCGCGAGCACGGTAGCAGCCTTGCCAGTCTTCCCGACGTAGACGGCGTAACCGGCGGCGGCAGGCACGGCGGCGCCTTCGTTGCTACTCACATTGATCATCGAGCGGCCGATGCTGGTCTGGGGCAGGAGGCGGCGGAAGGCGAAGAACTCGAGCGTCAGGACGACTAGGAAAACGGCGCAGAACACCGCGCAGGTGAGGGCGCCCGCATCCGCCGAAAGATAGATGCCGGCAAAGGAGACGACGGCGCCGAGGAAACCAAGCACGACCGTCGGAAGAAAGAACTCCGCACCAATCAAAACCAAACCAGCGACGAGCAGGCCGATTGGCAGAATCAAGGAAACCTCTTCGGGTGAGGCGGCGAAAATCATCATGAGCGTGACAATGCCGTGGCCCCGTCCTCTTTCCAATCTTTTCTGGCCCGCCCGCCTTACAATAAGGCAAAAAACCTGTAACCGCCGCCGCACGCTTGCGGGCCGAGCACAGGCCCTCCTATGCTCGCCCATGGCCAAGAAACCGCTCGCCCCCCGTCGCACCCTAGTCAAGGAAGCTCACCACGTACTGCAAGATGCCCTACTCAAAGCCGGCCAGGGTGGCGGCAAGGACAGCCAGCTCAATAAGCACGGGGAGATTGCCAAGTCGCTCGGCGTCTCTCCTTCGATGCTCTACAAGTGGCGTGAACCGGCCACGCAAGGCAGCGGCCAACCTAATCCACTCCACCGCACCGCGCTCCTAGTCGACCTCACCGGCGATACCCGCATCGTGGACTGGCTCGCCCAACGGGCCGGCGGACAGTTCACCCCCGTCCAGAATGAAAACCCTGGCGGCAACCTCGACAAGGCCGCGAACGCCCTCGTCCGCGAGTTCGGCCTGCTCATCGCCGATGTCGCCGACACGATCGCAGACCATCGCGTCACTGCCGATGAGACGCAGGAGCTGCGCGAAAAATGGGACGGTATCCGCAAGCGCACCGAGGCCTTTGTGCGCCGGTGCGAAAAAGGCGACTTCGGTCCCAAAGGTTGAGCGATTTCGCTTCCCCGGACGCCGCGAAAAGGTAACCAGAAGCCATGGCCGAATTCACCATCCGCCCCTACGGCGACCCGATCCTCCGGGCCAAAGGCGATCCCGTGAAGGAGTTCGGCCCCGCCCTGCGTTCGCTGGGCGACGCGATGCTGAGCGCGATGAAGACCGCCAAGGGCATCGGCCTGGCGGCTCCGCAAGTCGGCCTTTCCTTGCAGCTCTTCGTCATGAACGTACACGATGAGGACTTCCTCCCGGTGCTCGACGGCAAAGCCCGGTCGTCGGAAGACATCATGCCGATGCTCCTCGCCAACGCGACGGTGGCCGTTCCGGCCGGCGAACCTGACACTTATACCGAAGGGTGCCTCTCCTTCCCCGGCATCACCGGCGACGTCGAGCGCGTCGAACGCGCGATTGTCCGCTACCGCGACGCCGACGGCGCCCCGCATGTCCTCGAGTGCATGGGCCTGCTCGCCCGCTGCGTCCAGCACGAGCATGACCATTGCCAAGGGGTGCTATTCATCGACCGCATGACCCGTCCGCACCAGCTGCTGACCGCGGCCAAGGTGAAGAAACTCAAGCGCGCGACGACGATCGAGATGAAGGCCGCGCGCAAGGCGCAAGGCTGATTACTTCGTCGCAGGAACTCCGACTTTCAGTGTCAACTGGCCGACTTCGACGCCTTCGGCTCCGTTCGGGATGCTCGTGATTTGGAAGGCACTCACTCCGGCCGGCGACGTGGCGGCCGTGGCGCGCCACTTCGCACGCACGCCTTCGTTACCGACAGGTCCACCGCCGGCGACGATCACCACGTAGGGCGCCGCCGCGATGCCGAGCTTCGACTGCGTGATGGAAAGATGGGCGAGCAAAGCGGAGCCAAGCGGGTGGCTCGCGCGGTCGAAGCCGAGCACCCAATCACCGCTTTCCGCGAGACGGGGCAGGAAACTGCGCTCGTCACGTAAGGACACTTCACAGACGCCGGTCGGGGCCGCGAGCGCCCCGACATCGGTATAGGTGACCTCTGATCCGATCAGCCGCATGGTAAAAGCGTCCGCGAGACGTAGGAAGAACAGGCCGCGAGTTCCATCGGCGGACAGGGCGTAGTATTCTGCCCAGAGGATGGCGACCTGCTTGGGCTCGGTCGCGGGCTTCAGGCCTTTGCCTAAGGACGCCGCCGCCGGGGCGACCGGTGGGATATAGGCATAGCCATCGGCCGGCAATGGCGCGAGGAGGCTGTCATCGCCTTTGCTCCAGGCGTTACGGATGGCAGCGGAAATCTCCGGAGGATGGGTGAGCTTGCCGTCGCCCAGCAGGCTAATCGTGCCCAGGAGGTGGACCTTGGTGAAGCCGGTGTCGCGCGCCTGCTTCTGCAGCCGAGCGGCGGAAGGCGTCACGACCCCACTCCAGGCGACCGGAGCCAGTTCGACCGAAAAAGCGATCGGCTTGGTCTTTTCGGCGGCACGGAAGGCGGCGACGGCGCGCAGACGGTTCAGTGAAGGCAGGGCCTGCTGAATCTGCGTATTTCCTTCGTCGATCAGCTTCTGAGTGCGGGCCTTAACCTGCTCCGGCGTCTCACTGAGCCCGCCAAACTTCGGGGTGTTCGCTGGTGCGACACCGCCTCCGCTCGTCTTGAGGATGCTCAGTCCCATCTTCGCGCGAGTCTCGCCAGCCGAGTGCAGGCGCATGGCACCATTCCATTCGGCGAGCTCGTTGGGCTTAAGGTAACGAACAACCTCCGCGTCCGGCACAGGCGGAGGCGGCGCCACTTCGACGGCGGCGATCAGCATCAAGGAGGCGAGGAGGACGTTCATGCGGAAAGGTTCAGGACTCGTCGAACTTACGGGCGAACAACGCATCCATCTCTCCGAGGAGAGCGGCGCCATCCTTGCCGCGGACGGAGAAGCGGAGCTTCGAGCCCTGGCCGGCGGCCAGCATCATAAGCCCCATGATGCTCTTACCATTCACGGACTCCTCGTCCTTGGAGACGGTGATTTCGATGTCCGGATAGCGGTTGGCCAGACGCACAATCTGGGCCGCCGGGCGGGTGTGGATGCCCATCCGATTCTGGACGGTGAATTCTCGGGCAAAAGCCTCGTGGGTTTCTTCCATATAAGGGGTCGTTCCTAAAACTGACTCAGGATAGAGGAAAAGGGAGGGTGGCGGCAAGGCGGGTCAAGGCAAATTGAACCCAAGGGAGGGGACGCTTGACCTTCCCCGCCAGACCTCTCCAATCAATCCAAACGAACTACCGTGGCCAAGCCCGCTGTCCTTACCCACCCGGAATCCCTGAAGCGCCCTGCCGGCCCTTCGGAATACGCCAAAGATCCGGTCAACGCATCCATGTCGAAGGCCGAGAAGATCGCCCTTTACACCAAAATGGCTCGTATCCGCCATTTCGAGCAGCGCTGCATCCGCATCTACCAGCAGGGTAAGATCGGCGGATTCCTCCA
>CALQQQ010000002.1 GCA_943332745.1 Opitutus sp. GAS368
GGGCGACGGCATCCTGGCTTGGCTCGGCGCCGGCGACGACCTGGCCGAATTCGTCCGCAAGGCCGACAAGCCAACGGTCGACTTCTCCCTGCGCCGTCGGGATACCCCCTTCGCCCACGTGGTGCAGGATCACGCAAAGACTGGGGAGCTCGTCGCCGAACATTTCATCGAGCGCGGGATGACCAGTTTCTGCTTCTTCAGCGACACCGAGAACTGGTCGCAGGTCGAACGAGGCGAAGCTTTCGCAGAAGCGCTCCGCCGTCGCGGACTGGCCTGCGAGCATCTTCGCTGGCAGCCTACGGGCAAACGGGGCACCGCCCAAGATGAATGGCAACGCCGGCGCAACTGGCTGATGACCCGCCTCAAGGATTCGCCCAAGCCACTGGCGATCTTCGCCGCAAACGGCACTCTCGCCGTCGAGCTTCGAGAACTCTGCGAAGAAGCCGGCCTGCATGTGCCCACCCAAGTGGCAATCGTCGGGATCGACGACTACCTGCTGTCGGTTGGGGCGATTAAGAAATACGTGTCCGGCGTCGATACGAACCTCGAAGAACAAGGTTACCGTGGCGCTGAACTCCTTGACCGACTGATGGGCGGCGCAAAGACGCCCATCGAACCCATACGCATCCAGCCCGCCGGCGTCATCACACGCATGAGCAGCGACATCCTCGCCACCGGTCACGAAGGCGTCATCCGGGCCCTGCACCACATCACCGACCACTTCGCTGAATCGCTGGGCGTGAAGCAGCTCGCCACCATCGCCCACATGTCCGAACGCGGCCTGCGCCAGGCGTTCGTGAAGCACGTCGGCTGCACGCCTGGCGACCGCCTACGCACGGTGCGCATCGATTCCGCTAAACGCCTGCTCGCGGGCTCGACCGAAAAGATCGAGTCAATCTCCCATCGTTGCGGTTACCCGAACCTCAACTCTTTCTTCGCGGCCTTCCGTCGCACGGAAAACATGACCCCAGCGGAATACCGCCGGATCATGCGCTTCCGCAGCTGAGCCGTCCCATCACTCCGCTAAGGCGTGGATGGTGTTGATCACCTGTCCGCGTAGTTCAACGCCTTCCGCCGACTTGATGTCGTACTTAAGCTGCATCTGCATGGCGGGACGAAGGTCAGAAATCTCCAGAAAGATGGAACGGCGGTCCGCGGAGACGGTGGCCGACTTGACGATCAGGGGGTCATGCTTGCGCTCGGACATCTGGGCCTTGCTGAATTGGAGCTTGCCGTCGTTGCCCAGCTCGGTTGCGGCGACCTTGGCCTCGAGCGTGGAGATGTCTGGTGAACCGTAGGCCGACGACCAGATATAGTTCCAGACCTCGATATTCCAGTTACCGGCATCGGCGGCGACCTTGGCATCGATCTCGCAAGTGAAGTCGAGTTTGATGCCCTTCTTGGTGGCAGCAAGGGCGAGAGGCATGCGGGTCGCAGCACCGGTGTAGCGGACGCGCTGGAAACAGCCGTTCTGCGTTGCGGTGGTCTGCCAGCCCCGCAGACCAGTGACGTAGAGTTGGCCGTCCTGGGGGTTGAAGCGGGCGCGCATAGCGCCGCTAGCGAAGTCGACATTGAAGCGTGCCACCCCGCCCTGCATCTGCGGCTGGCCATTGAAGGACACTTCCTGAGGCAGGACGCCGTACAGCGAACAGGTTCCGTAGCTGAGGTGGAGCAGTCGATCCTTCCACGGACCAAACTTGTCGGACGTGACCCAGACCTGGCCACCGCTGGAGTTGTCGACTTCCTTCGGGAACCAGCAGAGCGGGCGGTCATAGTCGGTTGGAGGGGTCGCCCGATGGGCGAGATCGACCACGCCGTAGAAGCCGCCCTGCTTTACCCAGTTGAGGCGGCACATGGGGGTCCACGTGCCTTCGTTGTCCCCGGTGGTGAGCTGACCGGTCGGGCTGATGCCGATACCATTGGGCGCACGGAAGCCAGAAGCGAAGAGTTCGCTCTGCTTGCCATCCGGCGAGATCTTCAGGAGGGCGCCGTGATGATCACAAATCTCGTCGAATCCGCGGCCACCCTTACGCACCGGACCGGCCTTAATAACGTAAAAATTACCAGCGGGATCCGTCTGCAGATCGAAGGCGAACTCATGGAAGTTCTTGGTGACCATTAGGTCAAAGTTGAAAGCCTCATAGGTGTCGCACTCGCCGTCGCCGTTCGTGTCGCGTAACTTCCAGACGCCGTCGCGGCAGGTGACGTAGATTACGCCGTTCACCACCTTCAGGCCGAGCGGGTGATAGAGGCCGGCGGCGAAGCGACGCCAGGTGACCTTCTCTAGCTTCTCATCAATACCCGAAGCGATGAAGACATCGCCATGGAAGGTGCTGATGACCGCACGCCCATCGGGCAGGAAATCAAAGGCCGACGTGAACATCGGGGCCTTCCAGGGGTTGATCACGGGCAGCTTGACGTCGTCGACGACGTAGGCTTCGCCGGCTTTCTCCGAAAGTTTTCCGGCCGTCTCAACAGTCTCCAGCCAGAGGGTCTTGGCGACCTTCAGGAGCTTGGAAGGTGCATCGGCATCAAAAGACTGCGGGAGCGGTACGCCCGACGGAAGGTATGCGATGCGGACGGTAGTGACATCCTTTGAGCCATCGATACGGGCGACGGCATGGCCGCCCAGCTGGTCGACCTTGGAGGCGCCCAGCGTCACGATGCGGGCGGAGTCGGCTGACTTCCCGAGCATCAGGGTGACCCCCTTCGAAGAGGGTGCGATCTCGAGCGTGCGGACGACGAACTGAACCTCATTGGCAGTCACGACTTCGGCGGCCTCATCGACGGCGATGCCAGCGACATCCCAGCGGACAACGACCTGGTGTCCGGCATTATGGAAACCTTTGAACCGGACTTGGCCAGCCGGCAGCGGACCGAACCCCTTGCGCGGAGTGAGCGACACCGCATCCGCACCCGGCATGAAACCGGCAAAGTCTCCGGTAACGAAGATTGTCTCGCCAATGGCCGTCGGATAATCCCCACGGGACATTAGATTCATCTCCGTCGTGAACTTGCCCGCCCAAGCACCGATCGGACGACAAAGATCGAGGTCGTAGGCGATGGCCTTCTTGCCGTCGTCGCCGAGGCGAATCGCCATACCCTTGAGACCAGTCGAATCGATTGTGCCGTCTTTTTGCTTACCCACGCCAATCGTCCCTAAGATCCACTGACCAGGCGCCTCGGCGACAGCGGGTGCGCTCTTCTTAGCCGGCTTCTTCGCCTGACCGAAAAGCAGGCCAAGCGAGAGGAACAAGGCGACGAGGGACGAACGCATGAATGAATTAATAGGGACAAAGACAGGGTCAGGGACAGGCAAAAATAAGGGCCAGAGTCCTGAGACCCCGACCCAATTTCTACTGGCCCTAGCCCTAGCCCGGGCCCTGTTATCAGAGACTCCGCAGATAAGCGGCCAGATCGGCGACACCCTGCTCCGTCAGGCCCATCTGGGCCGGCGTGAACATGAGCGAACGGTCGAGTGCCTTCTCTTCCTTGACGCGATTGCGCGGAATGGACTGCACGAGACCGCCCATAGACTTGATCATCAGCGGATCGCCAGACGACAGGACCATGCCAGTGATGACCATACCGTCGTCGAGCACCACGCGGGTTCCTTCGAAGCCGTGCGAGATGTTGCTGGACGGTTGGGCGATGTTGAGAACAAGGGTCTCGAGCGACTGTTGCTTGGCGTAGGTCGTCAGGTCGGGGCCGAAGTCGATGCCCTTACCGTCGAACTTATGGCAGGCGTAGCAGACCGCGGCCGAAAGTTTGCCCTTGGCCACGTCACCCTTGAGGGCAACGATCGCTTCCACCGGGGCGAGCGCCTTGGCACCCGGCATCTCCGGGGGCAGATCGCTGGCGACGAGTTTAGCGGCCGAGGCGTTACCGCCGCGGGCCTTGACGATGCCGTCGACATCGAAGGGCTTCCAGAGGTTGCCCTTACGATTACCGACCCACCACTTGGCCAGCTCGACCTGGGCGAAAGCCTTGTTCAGGGATAGTTCGACCATCGTTCCAGCCGCCTCGGCGCTCCGCGTGAAGGCTACTGCGGTGAGATCACGCTTAAGCTCTTCCTCATTCAATTTACCTGAAAGCAGGCGGGCACGGAGATCGCGCACGGCGCTCGCCGGATGCAGGCGCCAGGTCAGCCCAGCATAAGCCGGCGACCAGGATAGCGCAGGTGTGGCCATCTCCTTCGCAATGGCCGCATGGACGGCGGCCTCGCGGTCGATCGCTCCGAGACCAATCGCCTCGAGATAGGCGCGATCCTGGCCGTCATAGAGCTTAGCCACCTTCACGAGCAAGGCGACGGCTTCCGGCGTCTTGAAATCACGCAGGGTCAGGGCGACTTCCCGTCGGATGGCCGGCGACGCATCTTCGGCATGGGCACTGGCGAGCGCGAAGACGTCACGGCCGGCGGCGCGCAAGGCGCGATAAGCCACCAGACGACGCGTATCGTCCTTAGACTTCAGCTGTTCGCGGACGAGTGCTTCACCCTTAGGGCCAAGCTGCGCGAGTAACCAGACCGCGCGGGAAGAGATGAACGGGTTAGCATCGGACAACAGGGCGGAGACTTCCTCGACGACCTTGTCCCCCGCAGCCTTGAGGCGATTGAAGCCACCAGCCCGGACATTCGGGGACGGACTGCGTAGGGCGGCGATTTGGCCCGCGACTGAGGCGAGTTCAATCTTCGGGATCACCGACTTGAAACCCTTCGGGGCAATGCGGTAGATGGTGCCGGAGGCGCCGTTATCACGCGTCGCGTGTCCACCCACGCCGGGGTCGAACCAGTCAGCGACATAGATGGCACCATCCGGACCGACGCAGACGTCGGAAGGACGGAACTTCGTCTTCAGGATGCCCGTGGGCTTGCCGCCAAGGAAGTCGGAACCGGCCCACTCCTTCTCCTTGTTGGACGTGAAGAAGTCGAAGCGTTCGAGTTTCATGCCGGCGCCATCGGGTTTCGGTAGGTAACCGAAGACGACGTTCTTACCCGCTTCGCAGGCGAGCAGCAGACCATTCCACTTATCCCCCATGGCGCCGTTCTCATAGAAAGCCACGCCGGTGGGAGAGCCGCCGCCGTAGACGTCACCAGCCGGCATGGCGTCCGGGTCCTCCTGACGCCATTCGGCGACCTGAGTGGTCTGGCCAGGGCGCTTGTCGGCACCCCACGAACGCTTGCCATCGAGTGAAGCGAAGCCGGCATTACCACCTTCCATAATCAGGGAGACGCGGCAGGCGGGCGGATCGTCGTTGTCGCTCTGGTACATGTCGCCGAACGAGTTGATGGATTGCTCGTAGCTGTTCCGATAATTGTGGCCGACGATCTTCAGGTCGGAGCCATCGCTGTTCATGCGCACGGAGAAGCCGCCGATCCAGACGTTACCGTCATCGCTGCGACGACCGGCGATGTTCTGCAGCATATAAGGGCTGCCCATATAGAAGTGGCGGCCGGCCTTGTCGATGAAGTCTGCCCCCATGTTGCCTTGGTTGAAGTTCCACTTGCCGTCCGGACCGAAGGTCGCGCTGTGCAGGCTGTGGTCGTGCTGACGTCCGTTGAAGCCGGTGAGCAGGACTTCCTTCTTGTCGACGGCCGGGTCGAAGACGCCGTCGCCGTTAACGTCGGTGTAGACGATCAGGTCCGGCGGCTGGGAGACCACAATCTTGCCATCAATATGGGCCACGCCCAAGGGGGCTTCCAAGTTGGTATCCTGAGTGAAGACCGTGACCTTATCGGCCTTACCGGCCCCAGTGGTGTCCTCGAGGACCACGATACGATCGCCCTCCTTACGACGGCCCTTCTTACCACGGTAGTTGATGCCCTCGGCGACGTACATGCGACCTCGCTCATCGAAATCGATGTTAGTCGGGTTGGAGATCTGCGGCGAAGTCGCCCAGATGGTGACCTCGAAGCCTTCAGGCACCGTGAAGAGTTCGGCCGGTACGACCGTCGGGCCGGCTTCGAAATCGACCGGTTTATATTTGTCAGGACGAGCAGCGAAGACTGCGAACTTCACATCAGCCGAACTGGGCTTACCGTCGCGGATGGCGCCGCCGTCATCGATGCCGACCTTGGCGCGGAAGGACTTCGCCGGTCCGGGCAAGTCGAAGGCGATGAAGGAAGGGGAATGCGTACCGATGCCGCGGGTGTATTCCTTGCCGGCAATCTTCATCGGCTTGCCGTCGTAGTTCTTGCCGACGCGGGGCGTACCAAGCGTCTCGGCTTCCTTCCACTTCAGTTTCGTGAGGTCGACCACGGTGCCGTCCGCCAGGACGACCTCGGGCTCGATCCAGTCGGACCAGTCGCAGGCGTTGCCATCCAACTCGGCGACCATCAGGAAGAGCTGCTTGGAGCCATTGAGGTCAGCCGTGAGGTCGACCAGACGGATCTTGTCCTTAGCGAACATGCTGGGCGACTCGACGACCGGCTTCGGCGCGGCAGCGGAAGCCAGCGAGGCGAAGCTAAGAAGGGCCAACAAGGATGCGTTGGACTTGCGTAATACGGAGGGCATAGGGGTCTTTGGGGTTACCTGATAGACACCACCTTTTGCCGTCGGTTCAAACCCTATCCGTGGGGTATAATGACCAAACGTCAAAAAACGGCAGCGACGGCTTTACATCCCGATGACAGCCAACACGTTTTAGGAACCAAGGGCTCCTCGCCCTGTCCTACCCTTATCCGATGTCTTTCCGGTCTCTCTTAAGCCCCATTTTGATAGCTCTAACGGCGTCCGCGGCTGACCTAGCCCCCACCCCTACGGCCGCTCAGCTAGAGTTCTTCGAAAAGGAGGTTCGCCCCGTCCTCGCCGACCATTGCTACAAGTGCCACGGACCGAAAAAACAGAAGTCTAACCTGCGCCTAGATTCCCGCGAGTTCATCCTCAAGGGCGGCGAGGTCGGTCCGGTCGTCATCCCCGGCAAGCCCGAGACCAGCCGGCTGATCCTCGCGATCAACCACGCCAAGGTGAAGGACGTCGAAGCGATGCCTAGCGCCGACGATAAGATTCCTGAGAAGGCCATTGCCGCGCTGACCGAATGGGTCCGCCAAGGTCTACCATGGCCGACGGAGTCTTCACCGGTCGCGCATGACCCAAGCAAGCACTGGGCGTTCAAGACCGTCCAGACTCCTGCCACGCCCATCATCACTCCATCCGATGAAGCCAAGATCCGTCAGCCGCTCGATCGCTTCGTATTCGCGAAGTTGAAATCGACCGGCCTCGACTTCAATCCAGAGGCCACGCGCGAAGTCATCATCCGCCGCCTCACGCTCGCTCTCTGGGGCTTCAATCCTTCCGCGGAAGAAATCTCCGCCTACGTCGCTGACCGGGATCCGCAAGCGACCGAGAAACTGGTCGACCGTCTGCTCGCGGCACCAGCCTTCGGCGAACGCTGGGCCCGCCACTGGCTCGATGTTGCCCGCTACTCCGACACGAAGGGTTACGTCTTCCTGGAGGAACGCCGCTACCCTTACGCCTACACCTATCGCGACTGGGTGGTGAACGCTTTCAACCAGGACCTGCCTTACGATCAATTCCTCCGCCTGCAGCTTGCCGCCGACCAGATCGCCAAGGACCCCGAAAACAATCGCGACCTGGCCGCACTTGGCTTCCTAACACTCGGCCGCCGTTTCCTTAACAGCACCCCCGATATCATCGACGACCGTATCGACGTCGTCATGCGCGGTACCCAAGGCCTCACGATGGCCTGCGCCCGTTGCCATGACCACAAGTTCGACCCTCTTCCGACGTCGGAGTACTATTCGCTCTACGCGATTTTCAACTCCAGCGAGGAACCGAAGGAACTGCCTCCGCTTAAGCCCTTCGCCCGGACGAAGGAGACCGACGAATTCGACGCCGAACTAGCGGTCCGTCAGAAGAAACTCAATGACTTCATTCAGAGTCGTTACGAACTTTCGTACTCGCCGGAGAAGACTGCGGCTTACCTCAACCTCGCCCAAGAATCCTTCAAGGACACCAAGCTCGACGCCAATCAGAAGGCCAAGTCTGCGAACCTCTACGCGGCCGTGCTCGGCGGCTGGAAGAACGCGCTGAAGCCGAAGCTGACCCCAACGGACCCCGTCTGGGGCGCCTGGTTATCGCTACAAGGCGTGCCCGACGCGGAATTCCCGAAGCACCTCGCCACGCACCTCGCTCAGCCGACCCAGTTCGTCGATCCGCTCCTGCGCGCCCGCCTGCAGGCCAAGGCCCCGACCAAACTCGCCGAACTGACCGCGACCTACGCCGCCCTTCTTTCCGAAGCCCGCAAGGCCGACAACGCCACTCGCGCTGAGTGGAAGCCTTGGCGTGACCTGATCCTTCATCCGAAAGGGCCAACAGTCATGACGCCGGCCTCGCTCATCAGCACCTACAACATCTCCGACCGCAACACTCGCACCAACCTCGAAATCCAGGTCGCCAGTTTCAAGGCCACCAGCCCGAAGAGCCCGCCCCACGCGATGGTACTGTTAGACAAGCCGAAAGCGGTCCAAGGCGTCGTCTTTGTCCGCGGCAGCGCCTCCCGCCCGGGCAAAACCGTCCCTCGCCAGTTCCCCGCTGTACTTACCGATGGCAAGGTCAAGGAATTCACCGCCGGTAGCGGCCGTCTCGACATGGCCAACGCCATCGCCAGCAAGTCGAATCCGCTGACGGCACGCGTGATGGCTAATCGCATCTGGACCGAACTCGTCGGCCGCAGCTTGGTCGAAACACCGAGCGACTACGGCGTGCGCACCCCGACCCCAAAGAATCTGGAGCTCCTCGAATACCTCGCCGCGACGTTCATGAAGGATGAATGGTCGATGAAGAAACTCATCCGATCGATCGTCCTCTCCCGCACTTTCCTGCAGACGGTCGACGTGCGGCCGGAAGGCCTGGCCAAGGATCCCGACAATGAATTGAGTTGGCGCGCCCAACGCCGCCGCCTCGACTTCGAGGCCATGCGAGACAGCATGCTGCGCGTCGCCGGACGTCTGGATACCGCCAAGCTCGGCGGCCAACCGTTCAATCTCGAAGCCAATTTCTCCGAACCGCGACGGACGCTCTACGGCAGCATCGACCGCCAGAACCTCCCCGCGTTCTTCCGCACGTTCGACTTCGCCAATCCGGACTATCACGTCCCGAAGCGGAACCAGACCACCACGCCCCAGCAGGCGCTCTGGATGATGAATCATCCGTTTGCCCGCACCCAGGCCGAAGCCCTCGTCGCCAAGGTCGCCACCCTCTCGACAACGGAAGCTAAGGTGAATGGTCTTTACCTTTCAGTACTCGGTCGCGCGCCGAAGAAGGATGAAGTCACTCTCGCCCTCGATTACCTCCGGGAAGCCGAACAGGCGCCGGCGCCGGCTAGCTGGCGCAATGGTTACGGTGGCTGGAACCCGACCACCAAGGCCGTCGCCTTCACTGAGATGAAGGTCCAGACCAAGGATCGCATCGCTCCAACCGACAAGATGCCGGACAAGGAGTTCTCGCACACCTTTCTCACCGCCAAAGGCGGACACCCTGGCGACAAGTCTGATGCCACCGCCGTCATCCGACGCTGGACCGCTGGCAGCGCGGGCAATTATCGCATCGAGGGTACACTCGCGGTGACCAGTAAGTCTAGCGACGGCGTCCGCGCGCGCATCATCACCGCCCGCAAAGGCATCCTCGCCGAAGTTGTCACCAAGGGAGCATCCTCCGCCCCCGTCAACCTGGCCGAGGTCGAGCTCGCCGCGGGCGAGAGTATCGACTTCATCGCCGACAACTTCATCGGCTCGAACAGCGACACCTTCGCTTGGTCGCCGGTGATTAAGGACGCCAAGACTGGCGAGATCCTCACCTCCGCCGCCGGCGAGTTCGGCAAGAAGCCCGATCGACAGTCAGCCCTTTCTTCGTTCGCCCAGGTCCTGCTGACCAGTAACGAATTCATCTTCGCCGACTAATGCAACACATCGACCCGCTCTCCCTCGGCTCCCGCCGCGAGTTCCTCCGACGCGTCGGCATGGGCCTCGGTGGCGTCGCCATGGCCTCACTGCTCCAGCAGGAACTTCGCGGCGCTGAGATCAAGGTGGATCCGCTCCACCCTCTCGCCGCCCGCAAGGCGCCGTTGCCCTGCAAGGCGAAGCGTGTCATCCATATCTTCGCTAACGGCGGTGCCTCGCAGGTCGACACGTTTGACCGCAAAATCGCTCTCGATAAATACCACGGTAAGACACTTCCGGGCGACTACATCGCCACCGAACGCAAAACGGGCGCGGCCTTCCGCTCTCCCTTCACTTGGAAACGCTACGGCAAGAGCGGCCTCGAGGTCAGCGAGCTCTTCGCAAAGACGGCCGAACATGCCGATGACCTCTGCGTCATCCGCTCAATGAAGGCGGATGTGCCTAACCACGAGCCATCGCTCCTGCTCATGAACTGCGGCGAAGCCCGCCAGGTCCGTCCCTCGATGGGCTCGTGGGTGACCTACGGACTCGGCACCGAGAACGAGAACCTTCCAGGCTTCATGACGCTTTGCCCTGGCGGCTTCCCGATCCAGGAGACCCAGAACTGGCAATGCGGCTTCCTCCCCGGGGTCTACCAAGGCAACTACGTCGACACCTCCAAGCGGAGCGTCGAGGAACTCATCGAGAATATCCGTAACTTCGGACTCTCTCGCCCGGCCCAACGCCAGCAACTCGATCTACTCAGTAAGCTCAACGCCGCCCACCAGTCCGTCCGCCCGCAGGACGCCGCCCTGGAGGCCCGCGCTCAGTCGTTCGAGATGGCCTACCGTATGCAGCTCGAGGCCACGGACGCCTTTGACATCGGCCGCGAGTCCGAGAAGACGCGCGAGATGTACGGCGACACCACGCTGGGCCGACAGTTTCTCATTGCCCGACGCCTCGCCGAACGTGGCGTGCGCTTCATCCAGCTCTGGCACGGCGCTGGTCAGCCTTGGGACAGCCATGATGACCTTGAGAAAAACCATAAGCGTCTTGCGTTGGAGGCTGATCAGCCGATTGCCGCCCTCCTCGCCGACCTTAAGCGTCTAGGTATGCTCGACGAGACCCTGGTCATCTGGGGCGGTGAATTCGGACGCACCCCGACCGTCGAACTGCCGACCCCCGGCTCTAATGCCGGCAAGATCAATGGGCGCGACCACAATAGCCATGGCTTTACGATGTGGATGGCCGGAGGCGGCGTGAAGGCCGGCACAGTCTACGGAGAGTCCGACGAGTTCGGCTTCAAGTCCGTTAAGGATGTCGTTCACGTGCATGACCTGCATGCGACCATCATGAGGCTCCTCGGATTCAATCACGAAGAGTTCACCTTCCGTAGTTCCGGCCGCGACTTCCGCCTCACGGACGTCCACGGTAAGATCGTCCAGTCGATCATCGCCTAATGCGCCTGCTCGCCCTGCTGCTCGTCTTCGCCGTCTCGTCGGCCGCGGCAATCGAGACCAGGGTCATCAAAGACGTCCCATACAAGGATGACGTCATCTCCCAGACGCCTTATGAGCAGGATCGCTGTAAGCTCGACCTGACCGTTCCGGTCGGCGCCAAGGGGTTCGCCACCTATGTCTGGTTCTATGGCGGCGGTCTGAAGAACGGAGCCAAGGACCTGCGCTCAGAATATTGCACTGAGATCCGCGAGAGCCTCGCCCAAGCCGGCGTAGCCGTGGTGACCCCGAACTACCGCCTTAGCCCCAAGGTCAAGTACCCCGCCTACGTCGATGATGCCGCCGCCGCTTTCGCTTGGACTGTCAAGCATATCGCCGAACACGGTGGCGACCAGCGTAAGGTCTTCATCGGTGGCCACTCCGCCGGTGCCACCCTCGCCTTGTTGGTCGGGATGGACCCAAGCCGACTCAAGCCCCACGGTCTTACCCTAGGCTCCGTCGCCGGCATCGCTCAGGTCAGCGCCCAGGTGCTCACCCACTTCACCATCCGCGAAGAGCGTGGCCAACCGCGCTACGCCATCACCTGCGACGAATCCGCCCCTGCGTTCTATATCCGAAAGACCCTGCCGCCCATTCTCTCAATCTACGCTCAGCACGACATGCTCAGCCGAGCCGAGGAAAACCAGTTCTTCGTATCGACCTTGAAGGCCGCCGGTCACGTCGAGACCTATTCGCTGCGCGTCGACGATCGCGATCATGGCACGGTCGGTCATAATATCCGCAACCTCGACGACCCGGCCCGCGTCGCGATTCTCAACTTCATCGCGAAACAGTCCGCCGCGCGCTGACCGCCAACCACCTCCTGCCTCGGGCCCTCCTGCCCTCTAGATCCTTTGGATCATGTTATCGCCTAACCGCCAACCGCCAGCCGCCCACCGCTAAAACCTCCTTCAAGTCCCATGCTCCTCCGCCTCTCCCTGCTCAGTCTCTTCACGCTACGCCTCACCGCAGCTGAGAGCTACGACGTCGTCGTCTATGGCGGGACGGCCGCCGGCGTTATCGCTGCGGTCCAAGCCAAGAAGATGGGCAAGTCCGTCGTCGTCGTCGGCCCCGACAAACACCTTGGCGGCCTGAGTAGCGGCGGCCTCGGCTACACGGACAGCGGCGACAAATCCGTCATCGGCGGCCTGTCCCGTAATTTCTACCATCGCGTTTGGCAATATTACCAGAAGCCCGAGACCTGGGTGCACCAGAAGCGCGACGCCTTCGGTAACAAAGGCCAGGGCACGGTGGCGATGGATCAGGAAGAACGCACGATGTGGATCTTCGAACCGAGCATCGCCGAGAAGGTCTTCGAGGACTACGTGAAGGAATTCGCCATCCCGGTCCGGCGCGACGAATGGCTCGATCGGGCCAAAGGCGTCCGTCTCGCCGCCGGCCGGATCACTTCAATCACGATGCTCTCGGGCAAAAGCTTTGAAGGAAAGATGTTCATCGACGCCACCTACGAGGGCGACCTACTGGCCGCCGCCGGGGTCAGCTATCACGTCGGCCGCGAAGCCAACGCGACCTACGGCGAAAAGCATAATGGCTCCCAGGTCGGCGTCCTGCACCATCGCCACCATTTCGGGGTACTCAAGTCGGGCGTCGACCCTTACGTCATTCCCGGCGACCCCAAGAGCGGGGTGGTCGCTCGCGTCTCGACCGAAAAACCGGCCCCCAAGGGAGCCGCCGACCACCGCGTCCAGGCCTACTGCTTCCGCATGTGCCTGACGAATGTACCCGAGAACCGCGTGCCGTTCACGGCTCCCGACGGCTACGACCCCAAGCAATACGAAGTCCTCGCCCGCTCGTACGCCGCCGGCTGGAAGGAAACGTTCGGTAAGTTCGACCTGATCCCGAACGGCAAGACGGACACGAATAATCACGGCGGCTTCTCCTTCGATAACATCGGGTACAACTACGACTACCCCGAAGCCAGTTACGAACGCCGCCAGGAAATCATCAAGGAACACGAGACCTACCAAAAGGGCCTCCTGTATTTCATTTGCACTGACCCGCGTGTCCCCGCCGATGTCCGTGAGAAGATGAATACCTGGGGCCTCCCAAAGGATGAGTTCACGGACAACGGCAACTGGTCGCACCAGATCTATGTTCGCGAAGCCCGCCGCATGGTCGGCGCCTTCGTGATGACCGAGAACGAACTGACGAAGGTGAAGCCGACCCCGGATTCGGTCGGCATGGGTTCCTACATGATCGATTCGCATAACACCCAGCGTTACATCACCCCCGAAGGCTTCGTGCAAAATGAAGGCGACATCGGCGTCTCGCCGCGTGGGCCTTACGAGATTGCCTACGGCTCGCTCGTCCCCAAGAAAGGCCAGGCCGCCAATCTCCTCGTGCCGGTCGCCTGCAGCGCCACGCACATCGCGTACGGTTCCATCCGCATGGAGCCGGTCTTCATGATCCTCGGTCAGTCGGCCGCTACCGCCGCCGCGATGGCGATCGACGGTAAGCTCGCCGTCCAGGACGTCCCCTACGCCGACCTGAAGGCCCGCCTGCTCGCCGACGGTCAGGTGCTCAGCAAGCCGGTCGACCTTTCGAAATATCCTGCTGAATCAGACGACCACGTCGCGGCGCCCCGTCCGCCGGGCATCACGGTTGACGACTCCGATGCCCAGCTTTTGGGCGACTGGACCCAGAGCCAGGGCGGCAAAGGCTTCCTCGGCGAAGGTTACCGGCATGACGGCAAGGGCACCAAAGGTCCAATGAGCGCTACCTTCTCGACCAAGTTCCCGAAGGCCGGGAAGTACGAAGTGTTCCTCACGATCATCCCTAACGCCAATCGCGCCACCAACGCTAAGGTCCGCATCGTGCATGCCGGCGGTCAGGCCGACCGCGAGGTGAACCTTACCAAGGGCCCTGCCGATCGCCTCGTCTCGCTGGGAATCTATGATTTCAGCGACCAACATGAAGCCAAGGTCACCATCAGCAACGAAGGCGCCAACGGCTTCGTTGTCATCGACGCGGTTAATTGGCAGGCGCGCTGAGGTCCTTTCCCTAGAAATCCATTGAAACCCTACGGACAGAGGGTTGTCATAAAGACATCCCCATGCGCGTCCTGCCTTTAGTCGCCCTCCTGCTCGTTGCCCCGCACCTCGGTGCCGCCGAAACCGCCGATACGGTCCGCTTCAATCGGGACATCCGTCCGATCATGTCGGACACCTGCTTCCACTGTCACGGCTTTGACCCGAAGTCCCGCAAAGGCGGCCTGCGACTAGACCTGCGTGCCGATGCCCTGAAGGCTGGCAAGAGTGGCGAAATCGCTATCGTGCCAGGCAAGCCCGAGAAAAGCGAAATCATCAAACGCATCTTCTCAACCGATGCCGCAGAAGTCATGCCCGAAAAGGAGGCGCACAAGAGCCTCACTGCCGCCCAAAAAGAACTCTTCCGCCGCTGGGTCGCCGAGGGCGCCGTCTATGAACCGCACTGGGCCTATAAGCCGCTTGAAGCTCCCATCGTGCCCGCCCTGCCCACCGGCGGCAAGAACCCGATCGATGCCTTCATCGGCGCCAAACTTGCCGAGAAGAAGGTCACCCCCTCCGTCGAAGCGTCGAAGGAAAGGCTTCTACGCCGCGCCTCGCTGGATCTGACCGGGCTTCCGCCTACCCCCGAAGAGACCGCTGCCTTCCTCGCCGACAAATCTCCCGATGCCTATGAGATACAGGTTGATCGCCTATTGGCCTCTCCTCGCTTCGGTGAGCGCATGGCGGTCTGGTGGCTCGATGTCGCCCGCTTCGCCGACACGGTCGGCTACCACGGCGACCAGAATCAGCGGATCTTCCCTTACCGCGACTACGTCATTAACGCCTTCAACGCCAACAAGCCATTCGACGTGTTCACGCGCGAGCAGCTCGCCGGCGACCTCCTGCCTAATCCGTCGGAAGAACAACTGGTCGCGAGCGGCTATAATCGCCTGAACATGATGACCCGCGAAGGCGGCGCCCAGGTGAAGGAATACCTCTCGAAGTATGGTGCCGAACGCGTCCGCTCCGTCTCCAACGCTTGGCTGGGCAGCACCTTTGGTTGCGCGGAATGCCATGACCACAAGTTCGACCCGATCAAATCCGCCGACTTCTACTCGCTCCAAGCTTTCTTCGCCGACGTGAAGCAGTGGGGAGTCTATGCGGATTATGGTTACACGCCTGAACCCGAACTGAGGGGCGTTGGTAACGATCACCCTTTCTATCCGGAGATTCGCAGTAAGAATGCTTATCGCTCGAAGAAAGACGCGCAACTCCGAGCCGAACTAACTGCCTTCTACGTCGATGCTGGCGCCAGAATTTCAACAGATAGCAAGGCGTTCGCCGACTTCACTGCCTGGCAGAGAAACCTGACCGAGTTCGTCTCGGCTCATCCGACCGGCCTGATCTCGCCGTCCGGCACTTTCTTCTTCAAGCCCGCACCTCCGGCCGCCCCGGCCAAGATAGCCGCCAAGACTCCCGCCAAGAACACCGACGCCGCGGCCGCCAAGAAGCCAGCCGTCCCCGCCCTGGCCCCTGTCGACTTCGCCGCCGGTGTCGCCATCAAGATGCCCAAAGGCGTCGCTAAGGGGGACGACTTTGCAATCACCCTCGCCGACGTCGCCACCCCGATTGCGTCGGTTCGCATCGACATCCCTAAGGGCTCCCTGCCCGTCGGCTCCTCCGCCAACATCACGGCCCGCTTCGGCATCGTCGACGCCAAGGGTAAAGAGCGTCCGGTCCCGACTTATCTTGCTGACGCCACCCATCGCGAACCGCGCTACAATAGCAGCGTCGAACAGACCGACATCAACGCAGGGTGGACCTTGAAGATGCCCGACACCGATGTCCATGCGGTCTGGCTCCTGGATAAAACCGTCAACATCAAGACCGACGAAAAGTTCGTCATTCACTTCGAAAGCAATGCCGCGCTGACGCTCAAAGTCTCCGTCTCGCCGTTCTCGCATGACGAACCCCTGAAGGTGGCCGACCCTACTTCGCTTGCGGCTCTCAAGGAGTCGCGCCTTACGGCAGCAGCTGTCGCCCTCTTCAAAAATTCCGCAGGCACCGATCGCATCTCGCTCACCAAGTCCCGGGCCATCGTCGGCCTTCTCCGCCAACAATACGAAGGTTACGCTTGGTCGATGGTCACCCTGGCCGCCAAGCCCATCACGGTGCGCATCCTCCCGCGTGGCAACTTCCTCGACGAGACGGGACCAGTCGTCCTTCCCTCGACGCCTTCGTTCCTGCCTGGCTTGCGCACCAGCACGGAACAGCAGCGCCTGACCCGCCTTGATCTGGCAAACTGGATTACCTCCAAGGATAACCCGATCACGTCCCGCACGGTTATGAACCGGCTCTGGCAAATCTTCCATGGCAGCGGCCTCAGCGCCGGTCTCGATGACCTCGGCTCCCAAGGGGAACTGCCTTCTCACCCGGAATTACTCGAATGGCTGTCCTTGGAGTTCCGCGACAAAGGCTGGGATGTGAAGAAGATGGTCCGCCTGATGGTGACGAGCCGCACCTACCGCCAGAGCAGCAGCCTACGCGCTGAGCTCAAAGAGCTCGACCCCAATAACCGCCTTCTCGCATCCCAGAACCCGCGTCGCCTTGACGCTGAGTTCGTGCGCGACAACGCCCTCTTCGTCGCCGGCCTCCTCAACGTCACGGATGTCGGCGGTCCCAGCGTAAAGCCCTACCAGCCCGAAGGCTACTACGAGCCGATGCAGTTCCCGAATCGCACCTACGTCGCGAGCAAGGACTCCGACCAATGGCGCCGAGGCCTCTATATGCATTGGCAAAGGATGTTCCTGCACCCGATGCTGATCAACTTCGACGCTCCATCGCGTGATGAGTGCACCGCCCTGCGCAGCTACAGCAACACCCCGCAGCAGGCCCTGACGCTCCTCAATGACCCGACCTTCGTCGAGGCCGCTCGTTCCATGGCTGCCCGTCTCCTTGCCCTGCCCGCCAGCGAGCGCCTGAGTCAAGGCTTCCGCCTCGCGATGGGTCGAGACGTCAAGTCAGCGGAACGTCCTTCGATGGAAAAGCTGATCGCCGAGCAGACGTCCTATTATAAGGCCAATCCCGCCGAAGCGACTAAGCTGCTCAAAATCGGCTTTAGCCCGGCAACCGTCGGCGATCCAGCCGAACTCGCCGCCTGGACGCAGGCCTGCCGCGTCCTCCTCAATTCCCACGAAGCGATCACCCGCTACTGAGATCATGCGCCCCTACGACCCCATCGCCCACGCTCTTTCCATCAACCGACGGAGCTTCCTCACCAAGAGCGCCTACGGCCTCGGTAGTGCCGCCTTCGCGATGCTCGCCGCCCAGCATGGCCTCGGCGGCCTCCAAGCTGCTTCGTTCTCCAAGGGCGTGCTCCAGAAGCCCGATCTGCCGGTGAAAGCCAAGCGCGTCATCTTCCTTTGCATGGCCGGTGGTCCGCCTCACCTCGAGCTCTTCGACAATAAGCCGGTTCTGAAAAGCCTCCACGGTCAGGCCTTTCCAGAATCCTTCACCAAAGGAAAACAGATCGCCCAGCTGCAGGGCGCTGTGCTCAAGGCCCGTGGTGGCTCCTTCGAATTCAAGAAGTGGGGCAAGTCGGGCATGGAACTCACCGACATCTTCCCGCACATCGGCTCGGTCGCCGACGACCTTTGCGTCGTGCGTTCGCTGAAGACGGAACAGATCAACCACGACACCGCCCACGCCTTCTTCAACACCGGCTCGATCATCAAGGGCCGACCAAGCATGGGCTCGTGGTTGCTTTACGGCCTGGGTGCCGAATCCGAAAATCTCCCCGGCTATATCGTGCTTAATTCCGCCGGCCGCACGGGTCAGCAGCCGATCTCCTCACGTCAGTGGTCGAGTGGCGTCCTGCCTAGCAAGTACCAAGGCATCCAGTTCCAGTCCAAAGGCGAAGCCGTCCATTACATCGGCAACCCCGAAGGCGTCTGCCAGAGCACCCAACGCCAAGTCATCGACGAGATCCGCCGTCTCAACGGCCAGCTTGCCGAAGAGACGGTCGACCCCGAAATCGCCACGCGCATCGCCCAATACGAGATGGCCTTCAAGATGCAGTCGAGCGTCCCCGAGCTACTCGACTTCAAAAGCGAATCTGCAAAGACGATCGAATCCTACGGCATCAAGGAAGTCGGCGACGGTTCCTTCGCCTCCAACTGCCTCATGGCTCGCCGTCTCGCCGAACGTGGCGTGCGCATGATCCAGCTCTACCACCGCGCCTGGGATCTTCACGGCAACCTCGACAACGGCATGAAGATGGGCGCCGAAGACGTCGATAAGGCCACCGGTGCCCTCATCCGCGACCTAAAGGAACGCGGCATGCTCGACGACACGCTCATTCTCTGGGGTGGTGAATTCGGCCGCACACCGATGGGCCAAGGTACCGGCCGCGATCACCACATCGCCGGGTACTCGGTCTTCCTCGCTGGCGGCGGTATCAAGGCAGGCACGACCTACGGCGCCACGGACGAGCTGGGCTACAACGCCGTCGAAAACGTCGTCGATGTCCATGACCTGCACGCCACGATGCTTGCCTTGATGGGCATTGATCACCATCGCCTGAACGTGAAGTACCAAGGACTGGACGTCCGGCTCACCGGCGTCGCGGGCAAGGTGGTCAAGGGCATCA
>CALQQQ010000003.1 GCA_943332745.1 Opitutus sp. GAS368
AGTCACGACCGTTGTAGCGGTAGGTGAGCTTGGTGTGATCGAAGCCGAGGAGGCGGAGGATGGTGGCGTGGAGGTCATGCACGTCGACGCCGTCAGCGGCGACCTGGGAGCCGATTTCGTCGGTCTCACCGTAGTGCATGCCGCCCTTGACGCCGCCGCCGGCCATCCAGCAACAGAAAGCCTTGGAATGGTGGTCGCGACCAGAAGCCTGGTTAACGCGGCCCGCGGTGGTCGGGGTGCGGCCGAATTCTCCGCCCCAGATGATGAGAGTCTGGTCGAGGAGACCGCGCTGCTTGAGGTCGGCGATGAGGGCGGCGGCCGGACCATCGATGGCCTGAGCGCGCTGGGCGATCGAGGTGAAGAGGTTGGTGTGGTGGTCCCAGCCTCCGGCGTCGACCTGGACGAAACGGACACCCTTCTCGACGAGGCGGCGGGCGCAGAGGAGCTTGGCGCCGAGGTCGGTCTTACCGTACATCTCGCGGGTCTTTTCAGACTCCTTGGAGATGTCGAAAGCATCGGTGGCGGCAGTCTGCATGCGGAAGGCGAGCTCGAAGGATTCGATGCGGGCCTCGAGCTGTTCGTCCTTCTGGACGGTCTGCATGTGGCGCTCGTTCAACTTGTGGACGAGGTCGAGCTGCTTGCGCTGCGCGTCCATCGTGGTGAACTCGCTCTGGAGGTTCGCGATGATCTTGTTGGCAGGGGCACCCGGGCGGAAGGAGGTGTTGGCACCCTGGTAGAGGGACGGGAGGAACGCCGAGGCGCGGCCTTCGGAGCTGCCACCGAGGGAGACGAAGCCCGGGAGATCTTGGCTCTCCGTACCCAGTCCGTAGAGAACCCAGGAACCGAGGGAAGGCTTCGAAAGGATGGCCGAGCCGGTGTGCATCAGCTTGGCGGCCGGACCGTGAGCCGGGAGATCCTGGTGCATCGAGCGGATGACGCACATTTCGTCGGCGACACCCTGAAGCTGCGGGAAGATTTCGCTGATCTCGAGGCCGGACTTACCGGACTTCTTGAACTCGAAGGGCGTCGGGAAGAGCACGCCGTTCATGCCTGCGGCAGACATCTCAGCGAGCTCCTTCATCTTCGGCTTCGGGTCGAAAGTGTCGAGGTGGGAGGGAGCACCACCGGCGAAGATATGGATGACGTGCTTCGCCTTGGCGGCGAGCGGAGCCTTGCGAGGCTTGAGGTTGGCCATCACTTCGGCGTGCGCGTCGGTGATGATGCCGTCGGCGGCCATGGCACCGAAAGCGAGAGCACCCATACCGAGACCGGTCTGGCGTAGGAACTCACGTCGGGAGTTGGCGGTGGGGAGGTAATTTCCGCAGTTGGAATCTTTCATGGTGGTAGTTGGGTAGGGTTAAATTTGGGGGGTTATTTTCAGTATACAATCAAGTTCGGGTGGGGTATTTAATTTAGATATACGAACTCATTAGAACAGACCATTGACTGGGCCAACATGACCCAGGGACTGGCCGGCTCCTTGCGGGACACTTTTTCGGTGTTATTCACGATTTTACCCCCTTGAACAGAGGTTTCGAGCTTCAGCTCCGGTACGGCCGGCCCTGGCTTGGTACCGGCAATGGCGGCCGCGGCGGCCTTCTGGCGGGCGAGTTTATCGGCCCGAGCCTTAGCGGCCTTATCAAGCTTGGCCGGACTGGCGGCGACCGGCTCGTCGATGTAGCCGGCAATCCGGGCGACGAACTCGCGGGCGATCTGACGCTCCTGCACGGTCGGCGAACGCTGGTACATAATCCGGTAGAGTTGCGTAATCCGCTCATCGTCGGAAGTACTCTTCATGATCTCTGGTCGTGCGTTGACGTTACGGGCGACTTCGACGGCCAAGGGATTGTTCATGAAGAACAGGGCCTGCTGGGGCACGATCGTCGAGCCCCGGGTGGAGTTCGCCATGTTGGGATCAGCGAAGTCGAACTGCGACTGGAACTCGCTCAGCTTATCGCGGTCGATGAAGCCGTAGATGGTGCGACGGTAGCTATACGGCTCGTCGGTGATGTTCACTGCGCGTCCGCCGAGCGAACGGTCTAACTTCCCGGAGAGCAGCAGCATCGAGTCGCGAATGGACTCGAAGTCGAGGCGACGCAGGTTGGCGTGCCAGAGGAACTTATTGGCGCCGTCGATCTTCGTCGGGTCGACGGAAGACTTCTGGGCCAGTAAGGGATTGGTATTCGGATTAGCCGACTGGCGGTAGGTGGCCGAGAGCAGGATGCGCTTGTGCATCTTCTTCACCGACCAGCCGCCTTCGACGAACACGGTGGCCATCCAATCGAGGAGCTCCGGGTGGCTAGGGGCTTCAGACATGTTACCGAAATCATCGGGCGACGAGACGATGCCCGTGCCGAAATGGTGCATCCAGAGGCGGTTAACCAGCACGCGGGCGGTCAGCGGGTTGGTGCGGCTGGCGATGGCCAACGCAAGTTCGCGACGGCCGCTGCCTTCGTAAAACGGCAGGCGGTCAGGTCCGGCGAGCACCTCCAGGAACTGGCGAGGGGCGACTGGACCGCGCTTATTGCGGTCGCCGCGGATGTAGACGTAACTATCACGAGGTTTTTCGACATCGGTGATCACCATCGCCGTACCGGGGCCACCAGGGTGCGTGATGTCGAGGGCGTTGATGTCAGCGAACTTGAAGTACTTCGCGGGCTTGTTGTTATTAACGAAGGTCGCGCTCAGCGGAACCTGCCAGGTCTCGCAGTAATCCCGGCTCTCGGTCGCGCGCTCGAGGAGCACCACGGAGGTGAGGTCATCGATGTTGGGAAGCGGCCAAGGGAAAGCAGCGAGCTGGGCGACGGCGGGGTCGTCCTTGTCACCCTTGCGACCCGGTTGGCTGCGCAGCTGGACGTGCGCGACAATCCGGTCGTGGTGCTTCTTGAAGAGCGCCTGGTAGGCGAGCGCCACATCGTCGACAGACTTCGGTTTGAGGCCGCGGAGAGCTTCGGCGACGAGCGGATTCACAGGCGCCTTCTTGTCCGCCAAGGCGGCCTCGATGAGCGCGGGGGCTTGTTTCTCGAAGTCGGCGGGGCTGACCTTCTTGAGGCGGACAAGCGGACCGGTGATCGGGTGGTCCGCCCGGTTCATGGAAGCGGAGAAGGAATTGCTGAGGTCGCGGCTGTCACCGAGGTCGTACTTCTTAAGGATATCAAACCCGGCGGTGCTGCGGAAGCCCCCCGCCATGGCGGCGAGGGCACGCGGTGCGAACTCGCGGTGGAAGCCAGCCTGCATGGTCGTCAGGTGCTTATAATAACCGAGGGCCGTGGTATTGATCAGCTCGGCGAGCTTCTTCTCGTAGTCGGCGCGGTAGGCATTCGTTGGCGCGTTCTTACCGACGAGGAGCGGGACGCGGATGACGGGGTTCTGCTGTGGCTCGATGACCGAGGAGAAGATACCGTGCAGGGAATAATAATCGGCGGCCGGAATCGGGTCGAACTTGTGATCATGGCAGCGAGCGCAGGAGACCGTCAACCCGAGGAAACCCTTCGTGGTGGCGTCGATGCGCTCGTCGATGGTATCGTCGTTGTTCTGGAAGCGCTTGCCAACGGTGATGAAGCCGAGGGCGGCGAGGCGAGCGTCGTCCTTCGCCAGGTCCGGCAGACGGTCGGCGGCGAGCTGCTCGATGATGAACTGGTCGTAAGGCTTATCGGTATTGAAGGCGTCGATGACGTAGTCGCGATAAGTCCAGGAGGCCTCAAAGGTCTCGATGGTTCCTCCGCGCCTCAGACCCTTGGTATCGGAATAGCGGGCCGTATCAAGCCAATGGCGGGCCCAGCGTTCGCCGTAGTGCGGCGAGGCGAGCAAGCGGTCAACGGTACGTTCGACGACGGCGGCGACAGCGCGGGCCGACTGACCGCTACGTGCAGCGAGCCCGTCACGGGAAAGCGCGAGGTCGTAATCACGCGAGAACGTATCCACTTCGATGCTCGTGGGCGGCAGGCCGGTGAGGTCGTAGGAAAGGCGACGAAGCAAGGCTTCGCCGTCGGCGGAGGGGCTCGGCTTCAAGCCCTTCGCATCGAGCTTCGCCATAACGAAAGCGTCGACCTCGTTCTGGCACCAGGCCGGGTTGCTGAGCTTGGTCGGCACCGGATAATCACGTACGGGCTGGAAGGCCCAGTGGCTGCGGGCCTTGTCGGAAAGACCGGTCAACTTGGCGCCGCCGGCGCCGACGGGAGCGGGCGCGCCCATCTTGACCCACTGCTCCAGCATCGCGATCTGCGCAGCGGCGAGCTTGGCACCCGCCTTGCGGGGCGGCATCGAAATCTCGGGGTCCGTCTGATGGACCGCGACGAGCAAGAGGGACTTCTTAAGATCACCCGGCACGACGGCTGGGCCTAGGTCGCCACCCGCGAGCATCCCGGCACGGGAATCCATAATGAGGCCACCCTTGGAGACGCCCTTCTCCTTTGAATGACATTCGTAACACCGCTCTGAGATAATCGGGCGAATGTTCTTCTCGAAGAACTCGAGCCCGGCGGGGTCCATCTTCTCCTCGGCCGGTGCGTCTGCGGACCAAAGCACGCCTGCCGAGGCCCAGGTGAGGGCAACGGAGAATAGGCTGAAGATAGTCTGGTTTCGCTTCATCGGATTAAAATAGAATGGGTAAGGAAAGTTGTCGAAACAACTGGGGCATCCTTCTGGGTAATAATTCTTATGCAGGGCTGGAGGACGGCAACCATTAGATGGATAGGGTTTCATCTCATTTAACCCCGCCAAACGGCGATTAGCCTGACTTTGTGAAAATTATCCGCTTTGCGGGCCAAACCACGGCCCGAAGAGAGGTTAATCGTTTGTAAAATTGAGTTTCCGGGGCCGTTTCCCCACACACCACCCGCCATATTCCTGGTGCCAGCGAGGAACGATAAAACAAGAAAGCCGGCCAATGGCCGGCTTTCGAAGCAAAGCAGAGGAGCTATCCTCAGTTCACGTAAATGAACTCGTTGGAAAGCAGCAAGGCCTGCGCCAGGAGCTCCATCGGGGTCAGCGGCGTGCGAGAGGTCATCTCACCGACGTTGCGCATGATGCCTTCGGCTCCGCCGGTGGTGACGGCTGTCATCATACTTTCTTCGCCATCCGGAGCCATCACGGCGGCCCCCTTGCTCGAAGGAGCGGCGGTGCGGGCAACGGGAGCCAAGACCTTCGCACCAGGGCGGGCCCCGGTTGCGCCCGCCTTGGAGGCGGGACGGAGATTGGCCGTCGCGGCCATCATCTTCTGCTTGGCCAGGAATTCCTGGGCGAAGCGGACTTCATTGGAAGACGGACGGCGCTGGAACATGCAGCGGAACATCGCGACAATGCGCTGATCCTCGGACATCGCATTGAGGACGTCCTTGCGCGAGGCGACGGCCCGGGCCACCTCGACCGGGAGTGCATTGTTCATGAAGAACAACGCCTGCTGGGGCACGATCGTGGAGTTGCGCTTCGAATTCGCCATATCGGGGTCGCCGTAGTCGAACTGTGAAAGCGTGTCGCTGAGTCGGCGGCGGTCGACGTAACCATAGAGGCTGCGACGGTAGCTGAAGGGCTCATCGGTGATATTAGCCGGCTGACCGCCGACCAACGGATTCATCTTGCCGGTAAGCAGAATCATCGAGTCGCGGATAGACTCAAAATCCAGGCGGCGAAGATTGCCACGCCAGAGTAGGCGATTGCTGGCATCGACCTTAAGCGGATCGACAGCGCCCTTCTTCGCGACGAGGGGATTGGCGGTCGGGTCGGAGTCCTGACGATAGGCGTTGCTCAGCACGATCATGCGGTGAAGGCGCTTCATCACCCAACCGTTCTCCACGAGCTCGGCGGCAAGGTAATCGAGCAACTCAGGATGCGACGGCTTCTCGGACATGTTGCCGAGGTCGTCCGCCGAGGCCACGAAGCCTTCCACGAAGTGCTTCATCCATGTACGGTTGACGGTCACGCGCGCGGTGATGGGGTTGTCCTTCGAGATGATCGACTGGGCGAACTCGTATCGCCCGCTGCCATCGACGAAGGGACGGCGCTCTCCCTTGGTGAGGATTTCGAGGAACTGGCGCGGGACGATCTCGCCCTTGAGGTTCCTGTCGCCGCGCTTGAAGACATAACTGTCCTTCGGGGCCTCCGAGTCCTGAACGACCATCGCTTCACCGGGCGCACCGGGGTGCGAAAGGCGGAGTTCATTGATCTGGGTGTGACGGAAGTAGGCGATCGGACGATTGTTGCCGACGCCGCCGTAGATCGGACGGTTCTGCCACTCGGCACAGAACTTGCGCGTGCTGAAGAGCGAGATCATGTCCTCGTTGTTGACGATCTCGTCATAGGACGGCACAGCCCAAGGATAACCGGTGAGCTGGGCGATCGCCGGCGAGGTGTTCTTCCATTCCTCACCCGACTTGGCGAGCAACGCAAGGTGAGCGAGGATCGCCGCCTTGTTATCGTTGTATACCTTCTGGTAGGCCATCGCAACGTCTTCAAGGGTCTTGGGCTTTAAAGCGCGCAGGGCGGCGGCGATGATCGGGTTGACCGGGCGGTCAGGGTCGCTGAGCGACTCCGCAATAGCGGCCGGAGCACGCTCGGCGAAGTAGACGAGCGGAACCTGGGCGGCGGCATGGAAGGGTCCGGTGATGGGCGAATCTTTCTGGACGCGCATCGCGGCGAAGTCCGTCATCTCGTCGAGGGAGATCTTGTACTTATCGGAATACTCACCGGCTTCGGCGGAACCCCCGCGCACCGTGGTCAACATCAGTCGGCCACCCATCTCGCGTTCGTAGAGTGCACGCGTCTCGCGCATGTAGCGGAAGAAGCCGGCGACTTGCTCGTCTTGCAGCTGGTTGAAGCGCTTCTCGAAGTCCTTACGGACGGCGGCGGTCTTAGGCGTGGCGGCGATAGTGGGGTGATGGAGAGGCTCGATGGTCGAAGCGAAGATGCCGTGGAGGGAGTAATAGTCCTTAATCGGAATCGGGTCGAACTTATGGTCGTGGCAACGAGCACAGGCGACGGTCAGCCCAAGGAACGCCTTCGTGGTCGTGTCGATGCGCTCATCGATGGTGTCATTGACGTCCTCGAAGCGCTTGCCGACGGTCAGGAAGCCGAGGGCGGCGAGACGAGGATCGTCTGGCGAGATGCCCGGGATGCGGTCAGCGGCGAGCTGCTCGACGATGAACTTGTCGTAAGGCTTGTCGTCGTTGATCGCGTTGATCACGTAATCGCGATAGGTCCAAGCATACGCGAAGCGATAATCCTGGAAGAGCGTGTCACCCATGTCGACCTGCAGGCCGCGGGTGTCGGAGTAGCGGGCGGTATCGAGCCAGTGGCGGGCCCAGCGTTCGCCGAAGTGAGGCGAAGCCAGCAGTTCGTCGACTCGCTTGGCGTAGACCGCTTCGACACCAACGGCCGGCTTGCCCGCGCGCAAGGCCATCGTGTCGGCAAGCTGCGCCGCCTGGATGGCCTTTTCAAAGGAGTCCACCTGTTCGGAGGTGGGAGGAAGGCCGATTAGGTCATAGGAGACACGGCGGAGGAAGGATTCAGGGCCAGCCGCAGGATTAGGCTGGAGGCCCTTCTCCTCGAGCTTAGCGAGGATGAAAGCATCGATGGGAGTCTTGACCCACGCCTTGTTCTTCACCTCAGGCACAGAAGCCTTCTTGACCGGCTGGAAGGCCCAATGTTCGCGAGCCTTACCGGTGAGTCCGGTAATCTTAGCGGCGCCGCCCAGCGGCATCGGCGCACCCATCTTAACCCACTCCTCGAGGAGGGCGATTTTGTCATCAGGCAACTTGCCGCCCGTCTTCTTCGGCGGCATGGCGAATTCGGGATCGGTATAACGAACGGCCTTGATGAGCAGGGATTTCTCAAGGTTACCGGGCACGACGGAAGGGCCTTCATCTCCCCCTTTGATCAAGCCGTCGTGGGAATCGAGGATGAGGCCGCCCTTGGAAGAATTCTTCGCGGCGGAGTGGCACTCGTAGCATCGGTCACTCAAAATCGGGCGGATATTCTTCTCGAAAAACTCGAGGCCCTCCTTGGTCGGAGCGGCTTCACCCGCGGCGAAGGCGGCGGTGGACGCGAGCAGCGAGAGGGCGAGGGCGGTATGGCGGAGCGACAGCATGAGCGTGTTCGGTTGAGGGGATAAGGTTTAGGGAGCGACTTGGGAGAGGGGTCGACCTTGGAAATAAGTTAGGCCCGCCCATCTAGAAATCAAGCGTGCTTCCCCATTGGGATTGTAAAGGAAAGACCCCACCGCGAGGATGCCAGTGCCGGCCGATGCGTATCCTGATCGCCAACGACAAATTCAAGGGCTCCTTGCCGGCGGAAAAGGTCGGTTTTCATATTAAAAATAGCCTAATCGCGGTGTTTCCGACGGCTGAATTCGACCTTTGCCCCATCGCCGACGGGGGCGAAGGGACCGCGCTGGCGATGACCACTGCCCTCGCCGGAGACTGGGTCAGCACCCCCACCCAGGACGCCCAAGGAAGGCCGATTTCAGCCCACTTCGGATGGGTGCCAGGCACGAGTACGGCGGTCATGGAAATGAGCTCGGCCAGCGGCCTTACTTTAGTCCAAGAAATTGAACTTAACCCACTGTTTGCAAGTACTTTAGGTACTGGAATCCTAATAAAAAAAGCCCTAGAAATGGGCGCCATCCGCATCCTCCTCGGCATTGGCGGCAGCGCCACCAATGACGGGGGCTTGGGGGTCGCATTGGCCTTAGGATACACCTTCAAGAAAGAGGGTAAATCGTTCAGACCCACCCTCGCCACCCTCCTGGAAGCCGATGCGATCGAAAAACCGCCCCTCCTGCCCTCCTTCGAGCTGATTGTCGCCTGCGACGTCGACAACCCCCTCCTCGGCCCGTGCGGCGCGACGCGAATTTATGGTCCGCAGAAAGGCGTTCGCGATTTCGCCTGGTTCGAAGCTCGACTCGAACACCTGGCCGACCTCGTGCGCCGCGACCTCGGCGTCGACCCGCGTGATGTTCCGGGCGCCGGCGCCGCCGGGGGACTCGGCTTCGGACTCATGGCGTTCCTCGGCGGGAAGCTTGTCAGCGGTTTCGACATGGTCTCATCGCAGCTCGGCCTCGAGGCCCGCGTCGCCGCCGCCGACCTCATCATCACCGGCGAAGGGCGACTCGACGAACAAAGCCTGCAAGGCAAAGGTCCCGTCGGCGTCGCCCGCCTCGCCCGCAAACTTGGTAAACCGGTCGTCGGCGTCGCTGGCTCAATCGACGATTCAGCCGCCCTGCGCGCGCAGTTCGACCTGCTCATCGCGATTAAGCCCGTCGAGATGCCGCTGGCCGAAGCGATGCGCCGCACCGGCGAACTCATTGAGTCCGCCGTGCGCGCCCACGCCGCGCCGCTGCGCAGGCTCAGCTGAAGATCGGAATCGGGGTGCCCTTGCCGTCGACGGTCGCGTAGAACGGACGGCCCTCGATATCGAAAGCGGTCTTCGGGCTGATACCCATCGCGCGGAAGATTGTGGCGTGCATATCGGAGATCGACACGGGGTCCTTGATCGCGACGAGTGGACGCTCATCGGCAGTCGCCCCGTAGACGTGGCCTTTCTTCACGCCGCCGCCGAACATGACGACGCTCGTGCCGCCAGTGAAATGGCGGTGCAGGCCATAATGGTCGGGACTCGTCATGATGCCGGATTTATTGAAGGCCTGGTCCGCGGCCTTCGAGCCCGGCCGACCCTCGATCATCGCGTCGCGGCTGAATTCGCTGGCGATGACCACCAAGGTGCGGTCGAGCAACCCGCGCTGCTCGAGGTCACGAATCAGGCGCGCAATCGGGCGATCGATCTCGGCGTGCATCTTCGCGACGGTATCATGGCCCTTGCCGTGCGTATCCCATTGGAAGAAGGGCACATACTCGGTGGTGACCTCGACGAAGCGCGCGCCGTTCTCGACGAGGCGGCGGGCGAGGAGGCAACCGCGGCCGAAGCGGCCGGTGTCGTAATCCTTCTGGACTTCCGGGGACTCGAGCGAGAGGTCGAACGCGGCACGCTCCTTGGCGCTGAGCAGGCGGTAAGCGTTGTCCATCGAGCGCAGCATCGACTCGTGCTGGTGGTCGCTGAGCAGGTCACGGCTGGGCGTCGCGTCAACGAGACGGCGGAACTCGCGATCGCGGTTCACGAAGCGACCGGCGTCCATGCCCTTAGGCGGACGCACGGCGGCGGCGGCTTCCTCCGGGAACGGCAGGTTCATCGGACCATATTCGCCGCCGAAGAAACCAGCGGTGGTGAAGGACTTCAGCTCCTCGCTTTCGCCGACGCCTTCGAGGCGCTGGCCGATGTTGATAAAGGCCGGCATCACCGGATTGCGCGGACCGAGCACGCGGGCCATCCAGGCGCCGATATGCGGGCAGGCGACGGTCTGCGGCGGCACGTAACCGGTGTGCCAATGGAATTGGTGGCGCGAGTGCAGGATGCTGCCGAGGTCGGGCTGCACCGCCGAACGGATCAGCGTCGCGCGGTCCATGACCTGTGCGATGTTCTCGAGTCCTTGGCAGATGCGGACGCCATCCACCGAGGTCGGGATCGCCGGGAAGGTGCTGAGCACACGGTCATAGGAGAGGCCTTTCTCGTAGGGCGCGTAGCGCTTCGGGTCGAACGTCTCAGGGGCGGCCATGCCCCCGGCGAGCCAGATCAGAATGCAGGAGTCGGCCGTGGCAGCGGGCTGGACGATTTTCTCGCTTTCGGCGAGGAGGCGCGGTGCGCCCATCGAGAGGGTCGCGGCGCCGGCGGCGGCGAGCATGCGCAGGAATTCGCGCCGGGCCAGCGGTTCAGGCAAGGAAGGGTCAAGGGGGAGCGGAGAGTTCATGGCGATCAGCGGACAGTCTGGAATTCGGGAAGCATGCACACGGCCCACAGGAGGTCGGCGATACCTTCTTCGGAAAGGTCAGGGCCGACCATGCCGGTGGCGACCTTGAGCTCGGCTGCGGAGGGCGCGCGGCTCAACGCCGAGAGATAGAGCCAATGCACGAAGTCTTCCGGGGCCGACCAACGGCGACCCTTCAGTTTGGCGGCGCCAGCGGCGAGAAGATTGGTCAAGGCCTGACCGTTGGAAAGATCGATGGCCTCGAGCGTACTGAGTTCGTTGGGCCGCATCGAGACGATCTGTTCCCGGTTAGGCCGGCCGAGCGAACGCTGCAGCAGGTCGGATTTCATCAGGCTCGCGCGCGCCGGCAGGTTGCTGATGCCGTCGACGCCGGCGAGCATCTCCGCCATGCGGATCTCCGACTGGCGCCAGACCTCGCCCTTCACGAAGCCGACGGGGCGCCAGACTACTTCCGCACCCTTACCGGCCTTCGCCTTACCTCCGGCAAAAACGCCGCGGGCGTTCGGCACACTCGTCGTCGACTCCCAAGAGGCATCGGTCGCCATCTTCACGCGGGTCCCGCCCTTAAGCTCGGCGTTCACCTGGAACCAAAGGGCAGCCAGATTGGGGGCTTGCCCGGCGTTGTGGCCGACGATCATCACGTGATTCGTGCCCTTCAGTAGAACGGAAGAAAGGTCGAAGGACTGTGGATCCTCCCACTTGTCACCTTCGCCGATCTTCTTACCGTTCACGTAGAGCTCGAAGCCGTTATCACAGGTGATGACGCACACGGCTGTGTCGACGTCGGCGTCAAGGACGAGCGAATGACGGAAGGTGCGCGCCTCTCCGGCCGCTGGTACGCGCCCGCCGGCGATATCGCCGGACCAGATTGCCGCGGCGAGCAGGGGTTCGACCACGGGCCTCTTCTTGGCCTTCGCATCAGGCGCGACGCGGGGCACCTTGAGCTCGATCTTGGCCGGGGTGGTGCCAGTGAGGCGCCAGACCGCGTCCACGAACTGTTCTGCGGTGAGACGCTTCGCACGTGGGCCGCGATAGACGTACCCTTTGTCGTCGGCATCACGGGAAAGCACTTCGGCCCGGGCCTGATAAGCCTCCGAGGTTGCGATGAATTCGAGCACGGCCTTCAGGTCGTACTTCGATTCGACGAGTCGGTTGGCCAGCACGTCCAGCAAGTCCTGATTCCAAGGCTGCGTCTGCATCGCGTCGACGGGATGCACAATGCCACGACCCATAAGGCGATGCCAGAGCCGGTTGACAATGGTGCGCTGGAAACGGCCGTTCTCCGGGTGTGTGATAAGCGCGGCCAGCTGGGCGAGGCGCACCTCACGCGGCTTGGAGGCGTCGACCTGTCCGAGCTCGGGGAACGGCCACGATGCCACGGCCGGCTTCCCCGTCGGGATGTCGCAGCGCACAAGTTCCATTGGGCGATTCGCATAGATGGCGGCGAGTCCGTAGGCGTCCCGCAGTTTCCAGCGGTCGACAAAGCTGTCGTGACAGGAGGCACACTTCATATTGATTCCTAGGAATGTCTGCGAGACGCTCTGAGAGTACTGGAGCTCGGGCACCTGACCCGCGCTCACGGCGCCGCGCCAGATGATACCTTTCGCAAACCCTTCGCTGTCCGTGGAGGGCGCGACGAGCTCGCGGGTGAACTGGTCGTACGGCTTGTTCGCGAGCAAGGACACGTAAAGCCAGCTCGTGATTTGCTTGCGGCCGCCATCAATGAAGCCCGTGCCAGCGTAATCATTGCGCAGGAGGTCATTCCAGAAAGCCATCCAATGGTCGGCGTAGTCAACGCTGCGGGCCAACAGCGACCGCACGAGCAGCGCGCGCTTGTCTGGTCGCCGATCGACGGCGAATGCCTGCGCCTCCTCGGCGGAAGGCAGTATGCCGACGAGATCGAGCGACACGCGTCGTAAGAAGGTCGCGTCGTCCGCAAGCGCCGGAGTCGGCGCACCCTTGTCCGCAAGCCAGCCATCGAGCACGCGGTCAATCGGGTGCGTGCGGCCCGCCTTCACGGCGGGTAGCACGGGCTGACGCGGACGCAGCGGCGGCTCGTAGGCAGGCTGCTTAAAGGCGAAACTTTCGGTCCAGACGGCACCTTGCTCGACCCAGGCACGTAGCATAGCGACTTCCGACGGACTCAGGCGCTCGCCCTTGGGCGGCATGCGGATGTCGGGATCGGCACTGACGATGACTTCCAGGATTTTGCTCTTCTGTGCCTGGCCTGGCACGACCACGACGCCATTCTCACCGCCTTCGAGCAGCGTGAGCCGTGTGTTCATGGACAGCCCTCCCTTCTTCTTATCGCCGGTGTGACACTCACTGCAGTGCTTGCGCAGAATCGGCACGACCTCATGCGCGAAGTCGACCGGCGCGGCGCCGAGGTAGGACGACAGGAACAGGCCGGCAAGAAGAGGACTATGACGCATGCGGTAACGGACGAATCAGGGGGCGAACACGATGGCGGCAGCGGCGGCAGCCTCAACCGACTGCTTGGTGTCGGTCAGCTTGCCGTCTTGGCCGATACGGTAAGCGTTAAGCGTGCCAGATTTCTGGCCGGCGCAGACGAGCCAGCGGCCGTCGGCGCTAAGACCGAAGCCGCGCGGCGTGGCCGGCGTGCCGAGCATGTGCTGGATCAGGGTCAGCTTGCCGTCCTGGGCGATAGAATAGACGGCGATGGAATCGTGACCGCGATTGGATACGTAAAGCGTCTTGCCGTTGGGGCGGACAAAAATTTCGGCGGTGGACACGCCTTTCTTATCGGCGCCTTCCGGCAGTGTCGGTAGGCTTTGGATCTCCTTGAGTCCGCCGTTACCTGCGAGCGAGAAGGTGACGACATTAAGGCCCATCTCGGTGTTCACGTAGGCGAAGCGGCCATTGGGATGGAAGGCCAAGTGGCGCGGGCCTTCGCCGGCGGTCACGCGGCCGGACTTCGGCTTGTTCGGCGTGAGTTGGCCTTTCTCGGCGTCAAACTTGTAGATGAAAATGTCATCCGTACCAAGGTCGGCGACATAGACGCGGCCGGACTTCGGATGGAAGTAGACGCCGTGGGCGTGCGGACCAGACTGACGGCCGGCGTTAGGTCCCGAGCCGACATGCTGAATCGAAGAGCTCGCAGGCGCAAAGGAGCCATCGGCCTTAATCGGCAAGGCGGTCGTCGATCCGGAACTGTAATTCACCACAACTAGGTTACGGCCGGCGGCGTCGACGACGAGGTGCGTCGGGCCTTTACCCTTGGAGGCTTCGGTATTGAGCAGGCGCAACTTGTCACCTTCGACCGCATAGGCGGCGACGGCGCCCTCGGCGGCTTCGGCGGTGGCGTAGAGGAACTTGGAGTCAGGACTGAGCGCAACATAGGAGGCCGACTTGGCTTCGGCGGCGACGGTCGGCGCCGAGATCTTGCCGGTCTTGCCGTCGAGCACGCAACGTAGGATGCCCGGGGCCTTGGCGCCGGAGGTGCCGACGTAAAAGACGTATTGGGCGGGCGCCGGCTTCGGCGCAGCCTTAGCGGCGGCCCTCGGGGCTGGCGTGGGGCTGTCGGCGGACTGGCAGCCGACGAGCGCGGCGGCAAGGGCGGCGAGGAGGAGGCGGGGGGTATTCATGGTGATAAAAAGAGTGAGATCAGCGGCCGGTCCACCAACCGTCGAGGAGGGTCGTAAGGCGCTTGACGTCGTCGGGGCGCGCGTCGGCGAGATCTTTGAGTTCGCCCGGATCGGCCTGGAGATCGAAGAGGCGGGGCGGCTCAGTGGCGTCGCTGGAACCCTGCTGCGTGCCGCCGGTCTTGAGTCCGCTCGAGACGATCAACTTAAGGTCGCCGGCGACGAGCCAGCGGTAGCGCAGGCTGGCGGCGGGGCGGCTGAGTTCGAGGATATCGTGCGTCGAGTTCTGGCCGGCGACGAACGGGCGCGCTCGCAGGGCCGCATCGTCAAGCAGGTCGAGTCCATCGCCGTCGGCAGGGACTGGGGCGCCGGCGAGCTTGAGCAAGGTCGGCAGGATATCCACCGCGCTGGCCGCGTCGTTGATCACGGCCGGCTTGATATGTCCAGGCCAGCTGACGAAGATCGGCGTACGGACGCCGCCATCGAAGGGAGACTGCTTGGAGCGCTCGAAATCGACCGACGGCTTGTCCGTGCGGGGAATCCAACCGTTGTCGGCGATGTAGACGATGATCGTGTCGCGGGTGAGGCCTTCCTTCTCCAGATGGGCACGAATATCACCGATGGTCTCGTCGAACCACTCCACCATTGCATGGTAGCGGGCGGCCTGCGGCGTCGGCGACTTGTCGCGATACTTGACGAGCAGCCTTTCGGGCGGCGTGTGCGGGTCATGCGGCATCATCGGCGCATACCAGGCGAAGAACGGCTTACCGTCCTTCTTCGAGCGAGTGATGAAATCCGTCAGCGGCGCCAAGGTCTTGCGGCCGATGTCGAGGCCCTCGTCGCCGTGGCGACCACCCTTCGTCATGCCTTCGGTGAAGCCGCCGGTCTGATAGGGACCCATCCACCACTTTCCTGTCTGCAGGCTTACGTAGCCTTGCTCACCGAGCAGGCGGGGCAGGATCGGCGACTCCTGGAAGCGCTTGATCATCTGGGCGCGCCCATCAAGGAAAGCTGCGTTTTTCTGTTTCGCGGCGGCGGCCTTAGCGGCGCCTTTGGCTCCGGATAGGGCGCTGACGGGAACGAAGGGATCATTGCCGGTTATGCCGTGGCGGTGCACATGTCGGCCGGTCAGCATCGAAGCGAGGCTCGGCCCGCAGAGGGAGTTCGTGACGTACCCGCGCGGGAAGAGACGGGATTCCGCCGCGAGCTTATCGAGGTGCGGCGTGCTGACCGACTTCGAACCCATGAAACCATAGTCATTCCAAGCATGATCGTCCGAGACAATCATCAGGATGTTCGGCGGACGGTCCGCCGCCGCCAGGGGTAGGCATAGCACGACCAGTAAAGCGGCGCAGAGGAGCGACAGTCGGGGCATGCCTAATAGACTCCCCAAAGTGTCGCCCGTTCCCACCTAAAAAGTCGGCCATTATTGCTCATATAGCCCCCTCGCCGCATAGCGGCTGCCGCCCCTTTGACGAAACCGCGACCGTGGGCACAATGCACGACTTCACCGCCCCTGGGGTCAGGCAGGCACACCCCAGTATAAAGTATTATACGAATTTATTTAGTTGATGGACAATAACTTACAAAAACATACCCCTCCATACCCCCCTTTTTTAGCCCTATATATACAGGCCCCTTTCTTTTTTATGATCAACAACATCACCCCCCGCACCGCCAAGCCCGACGCCCTCACCTCCCTCCTCCGTTCCGACCTGCCTGACCTCGGCGAAATCCTGGTCAGCCGCATCGCGCCGAGCAACGAACGCTCGAGCGAAGCGGACCCCCTGACGCTGTACATGAACCAGGCCGCGCGTTGGTCGCGCCTCGGCGCCGAGGAAGAACTTCAGCTCGGCCGCAAAATCAAGGCTGGCAAGGACGCCGCAGGCAACCTGACCGCCGAGGCCCAGATCGCGTTCGCCGAACTCGTGAACCGTAATCTCCGCCTGCCCTACCACGCCGCCCAGCAGATGCGCGTCCCGCGGGAAGAACTGCTGGACCTCATCTCCGCCGGTAATGCCGCCCTCATGGACGCCGCCCGCGATTTCAACGCTGATCTCGGGCATCGTTTTAGCACGTATGCCTTCTGGGGCATCCGCAGCGCCGTCATGCGCGAACTCAATTTCCTTCGCCGCACCGTCCGCCTCCCGCGTAACCTGCATGAGCAGCTGTCCAAACTCCGAAAGGCCGAGGCCGCGCTGCTACAGGAACTCGGCCGCGAACCAGAAGAGGAGGAGGTCGCCGCCGCCTTCGGCTGCACGCCAGAAAAGATCACCGAGCTGCGCTGCTACCAGCAGCACGGCCAATCGCTCGATGCTCCGCTCGGCGAAGAAAGCGAGACGAGCTTCGGCGAGACCCTCGCGGACCGCGAGGCCGGCACGCCGGCCGACCATGCCGAGGCAGCGGACCGCGTGGATGCGTTGCGCGAAGTCTTGGCCCAACTGACGCCCCGCGAACTGGAGGTGATCCGCCTCCGGCACGGACTCGACGGCGAAGAGCTGACGCTCGACGCCATCGGCCAGCGGCAAGGCGTCTCGCGCGAACGCATCCGCCAGATCGAGGCCGTGGCCTTGCGCAAGATGGGCCTGGCCGCGCGACGTTAAGCCCAGCCTTGTGTCACCCTATGCACGTGTCATGATATGACCGTGCCCTCTTCCCTCCGCCTCCTACTCCTCGTCGGGTTATCCGGCATGGCGGCGAGAGATGCGTCCGCCCAGCAGGCCGAGCCGTTCGAAGAGCCGCCAATCAATTATTCAGCGACGCAAACAAACGACCGCGCGACGGCCATCAACGCTCTATTCCAGAACCGCGCCACGGAAATCCGCTCGATGCCCGCGAAGAAGCGACTCAAGTGGCTGCTCGACGAGATGGGCGTACCCGTCGAATCCCAGCTCTTCGTCTTCAGCAAGACGAGCCTGCAGCGCGACCTCATCAATCCGGAGGCCCCGCGGGTGCTCTACTTCTCCGACGAAGCCTACGTCGGCTGGTCGCCGACGGGCGCCTTCGAGGTGGCGGTATTCGACGCCAAGCTAGGCGCGACCTTTTATGTCTTCGAGCCGCACGCGACGAAGGCGGAGCCGTTACTCGCCCGCAGCGGCGACTGCCTGCTCTGCCACTCGCGCCACGAGCACACGCCGTCCTTGCGCACGCGCTCAGTCTTCCCGGATTCGAACGGCGAGCCCCTCAGCGGCTCCGGCGGCTCAAACATCGCCCCCTCCACCCCGCTGGCCGAGCGCTGGGGCGGATGGTACGTCACCGGCGGCCGCGCACCGCTGGAACACCGTGGCAATCTGACCGGCAAGAAGATCGACGACTTCGAAGGGCCGACGGCCATGCCGACGCGCAATCTGGCGAGCCTCGAAGGTGTCGTCGATACGCGCCGCTACCTACTCAAAACCAGTGACGTCATTCCGTTGCTCATGCACGACCATCAGGTCCACGTGCATAACGTGCTTTCGACGGCGCACCAAGACGCGCGCATCGCGCTCCACCGCTGGCCGGCGATGCGCGAGATCCTCGGTCTGCCCGCCGACGCTCCGCCGCAAGGCTCCTGTGTGGTGGTGTTCGACAGCCAGGCCGAAAAGGTCCTCGACGCGCTGCTCTGCCGCGACGAGGCCGCTTGGCCCGACGGCGGCCTCCAGGGAGACGGCGTGTTCGCCTCGGCCTACGCCAAGGCACGCAAGCCCGACGCCAAGGGACGATCGCTGCGCGACCTCGACCTTCGGTTCCGTCTATTCCGCTACCGTTGCAGTCCACTAATCTATTCGCAGAGCTTCGCCGCGCTCCCGAAGGAGCTGCGAGATATCATATTGCTCCGCCTTTCCGCGGGCCTACGGGCCTTCCCGCCGTCGCCGTCGTTCGGGCACCTGGCCGACGATGAACGCGTCGCGATCCACGAGATTCTGACGCAAACCATGGCCGGGCTGCCCGCCGGCTGGGGTAAGTAAGGTGGACGCAAAAAGGGCCGGCCCTCGGAGAGGTCCGGCCCTTAGTTTAGCCTAACGAAGGCTTACTTGGCGAGCGAAGCGAGCTTCTCGCGAATCGCGTCGGCTTCGACCTGGTAGCTGGCGGCATTCAGGTGGAGCAGGTCAGGCATGACCGACTTCTCTAGGGTGCCGTCGGCGGTGAGGAACTTCGCGCCGATATCAAAGAAGTGCACCTTCTTGCCGTCATCGAACTTGGCGATGATGGCGTTGACCTTCTCGTTCTTCACGCGCGGTGCGTCCGTCGGCTTGGCCGCACGGGGGAAGACGGCGAGGAGGAGGACCTTGGTGTCAGGCGAACGCTGGTGAATGGCGGCAATGATCTTCTTGATGCCGTTGGCGATCAGCTCCGGCGTGTGCGCCGGGTTACCGACGTTGTTGGTACCGATC
>CALQQQ010000004.1 GCA_943332745.1 Opitutus sp. GAS368
CTTACTGGTACTACTGGTATTTATAAAGGAAGGGTAATTAGATACAGGGGGACCCGGTGTGGGCATTGCAGGGTTGCCACTCGCCCCTCCCGTGCTCAATCCTGACCCCATCATGAAGTTCAAGGTCAACCGAAACCATTTTTTCAACGGCCTCTCCAGCGTCACCAACGTCGTGGGCAACCGCGCCACGATGCCGATTCTCCAAAACGTGCTCATCGAAGCCGAAGGCGATACCATCACACTGACCACCACCAACTTGGATCTCGGTATCTGCTGTCGGATTAAAGCTTCCGTTTCCTCCCCAGGCCGAATCACCTTACCGGTCAAGAAACTCGTCCCAATCATCCGTGCCCTTTCGAGCAGTGACACCATTGTCGAACTCACGGGCAAAGACCGGGTGAAAATTACCTCCGGCAGCTCGGTTTTCCAAATCGCCGGTCTCCCTGCGGATCAATTTCCCCCAATTTCTAATTTCACAGGACAGCCGACGATTTCCATTAACCAAGACGACCTCGGAGACATGCTCCGCAAAGTCAGCTACGCGCAATCGTCAGACGAAAACCGTTACATCCTCAACGGTGTATTCTTTGAATTCGCCGAAGGTAAGCTGACCGTCGTCGCCACCGATGGTCGACGACTCGCTAAATGCGAACGCAAGATTGCCGGGTCCGACAAGACGCTCGCCCTCATTTTACCTGCACGCACCATCATTGAATTGATGCGCCTGCTCAAGGCCGGCGGCGAGGCTCACGTCTCGCACAACGAACGCCAAGTCGGCTTCACCATCGACATCCCGAAGAACGAAGAAGGCCTCGTGGACCGCATCCAACTCGTCTCCAAGGTCGTGGAAGGTAACTACCCGAATTACCGCCAGGTCATCCCCAAGGAAGTGGGCTCCAAGGTCCGCCTTGAACGCGAGAAACTCCTCGAAAGCGTCAACCGCGCCGCGCTCATGACCGACGATCGCAACAACACGATCCGCATGACGGTGTCCAAGAAATCCCAGAACCTCGAAATCTCCGCGAAATCCGAAAGCGGCGACGCGCATGAACCTATCGCCGTTAAATACGACGGCCCCGACGTTAATATTGCCTTCAACCCTCAGTACATCACCGACCCACTGAAGGCCCTGAATGAGGACGAAATCGATTTTGAATTCAAGGATGAGATGTCCCCGGGCGTCATTCGTGGTCTCAAAGATGACTTCCTCTGCGTCGTGATGCCTCAGCGCATCTCGTAAGCCTCGATCCGTTCAGAGTCCGGGATCATCACAATCCGGGAGCGATTTGATTCGCTCGAGGATGCGGCGTGACGCTTCGATTGACCGGTCAGCGTGGCCGGTTCCAGGATCGTATTCCGACGGTTGCATCGCCTTCCCGAAGCGCACGCGGATGCGGGCTGAGCCAAGGGGGAAGGTGGCGCCACGGGGAAGCATATCACGGGCACCACGGATATGAATCGGCACCACTGGTACGCCGGAACGGCAGGCAAGCAGCCCGGCACCCGCCTTCGGGGCGGTGATCACCCCATCCTGGCTCCGAGTTCCCTCTGGGAAGATCAGGAGGCCTTCTCCCGCCTTCAAAGCGGCTAAGGCGGACCGAATAGCTCCGATGTCCGCTTCGCCGCGGTCGACCGGAATGGAATGGCAGGCCTGGATCACGAACCCGAAGAGCGGATTATCGAAAAGCGTGCGACGGGCGATGAACGAAATCTCCCGCGGCAGGCTTGAGCCGATCAAGGGCGGGTCGAGCATGCTCTGGTGGTTGGACGCGAAAAGGCAGGCGCCCGACGGTACATTTTCCCAGCCTTCGACCTCGAGGGTGGAAAAGACTTCCATGAATGAGCGCGCGCCGTGGTAGACGGCCTTGTAGATCAGGTTCTTCGAATCGAGGATCATCGAGGCAAAGCGGCGATCTTAATCAGCCCAGAGATTTCCGTCACGACTTGCTCAAGGGAGAGATCGGTATTGTCGATACGATGGGCGCCCTTGGGGCAGACGAGAGGCGCAGTCTTACGCGTCGAATCCAGTAGGTCGCGCTGGGCCACGGCGTCGGACTGGCCTTCGGCCGCCCGGCGCTGCGCACGCACGGCTTCATTCGCTTCGAGGAAGATACGGACTTCAGCGTCAGGCAGTACAACGGAGCCGATGTCACGGCCTTCCATGACAACCCCAGTAAAGCCGCTTTCTTGGGCGAGCTTCACTTGGCTACGTTGATACTCGAGGAGGAAGGTGCGGACGACGGGAAGGGCGGCCATCTTCGAGACAGCCGCATTCACTTCGGGCGTTCGGAGCGATTCATCTGAAGGCAATTGCCCGCCCAGCGTCAGCGAGGAGCTTCGCGCCCAGCCACATTCTACAATCTGTGACCCAATGCGGATTTTCTTCAGCGCCGCGGAGATGGAAGGCGTATCCTCCGCCGTGGCACCAACATCGAGTAAGGCCCGGGTCAGGCTGCGATAATGGGCGCCCGTGTCGACATGGAGTAGGCCCATATTTACAGCGAGGAGACGGCTGGTGCTAGATTTACCTGAAGCGGCGCCGCCGTCGACGGAGACGCGCACGAAATTGGTCCGCATGGCCTCGAGGGCGGTGAAAAAATGGGGGAACGTTTTGCTTGTACAGGTGGGGTCTTGGATGGCGATCCAGGGGCGCCCGTCACCGAAGAGATCTAGACAGCCCAGCACACCGAAGCTCATCGCCATGCGATGATCTTCGTAAGTATGAATCTCGACTGGGCCATTCGCTGCAGCTTTACGGAGCGCGCCTTTGTCGGGGAAAATCGTCAGCTCCGAAAGCGTAGCATCGGCGCGCAGCTCCTGGGCCGTCGGTTTTACGCGGATGCCGAGTCGTTCTAATTCCGTCGCCATGGCGAGGACGCGGTCGGTTTCCTGTTTGCGGGTGTGGGCGATACCGCGGATGCGTACCGGACCTGTGGCGAGAGTGGCGAGGGTCGCCAGCGTCAGGAAAGTGTCCGAGAAGGCATTGAAATCGAAATCGCCCCCCTGGATATTCTTCCACGACTGAACGACCATGTTGCCGTCGGCGGGACGTAAAATAGCACCACATGTGGCGGCGACCTTGGCGAACGCGGTATCCCCTTGTAGGCTGCCATGGGCATAGCCCTCGATGCGAACGCAGGCTCCGAAGCCGGTGACCGCGGGCAAGGCAATGAAGTAACTCGCCGCGGTGGCGTCAGGTTCGATGGCGTATGCCGGTTGACAAGAGACGTAGCTACCGGGTTCCTCACAAGCCCAGCAGCCGTTTTCCTGGCGGCGGAGTGGGCGACCAAACTGGCCGCACATCCGGGCGGTCATTTCGACGAACGGCTCCGACACCGTCGCTCCTTTCATGGTGACAGAGGCGCCTGGGCTTAGTGGCAGGACCATCAAGAGCGCCGAGAGTAATTGCGAGGAGGCAGACGCGTCGACGATGAGAGCCCCGAGCTTGCCCGAGGTATGCAAGGTGAACGGAAAATGTGTTGCGGGTGAACCATCAGGTTTAGTGGCGCGGCAGCCTGCACCCGCCAAGGCATCAAGCAGACCGCTCATTGGGCGCGAGCGCATGGCCTCATCGCCATCGAGCTCGAAACAACCATCTGGAGAGAGGGCGAGGAATGCCGTGAGGAAGCGTGCCGCGGTCCCGGCGTTACCGACAAAAAGTTTGGCGCGGTTGTTTGGAATTTTCCCCGATAGGCCGGTGATACAAATCACATGGGCCGGCTCATCGGCAATGACGTCGAAACCGAGGCTCTGCAACGCGGCAATGAGGATGCGAGTATCGCGGCTGAAGAGTGCGCCGGTCAGCACCGTGCGCCCGTCAGCCAAGGCGGCGAGAATCAATGCGCGATTGGTGACGCTCTTTGATCCTGGAACTTGGGCAACACCGCGGGCAGGGGTCTGGAAAGGCCGGATGACTAACGTGGGGCTCATGCGTTCCGGTCGAGGGCCTGGCGGGCGATCCGGGCTTCGGCGAGCAGGCGGCTTAGTGTAGGCCCATCATTCGCTTCGATGGCGGTGCGCAGTTCCGCGGCACGACGTTCGACGGCGAGGAGGCCGGCGGAGGTATGGCGGGCGTTGGCGAGCATGATGCCCACCCAGAGGCTTTCTTCGCCGGCGGCGACCCGGGTCGAGTCGCGCAGGCCAGCACCAGCGGCGAAACGACGGAACCCCGGCTGATCCATCACCGCGAGCATCAAGGCCGAGGCGGCGGCATGCGGGACATGGCTGATGGCGGCGACAATCTCATCGTGCTTGGCGGCGTCGGTCTCATGCAGGACCGAGCCGAGTTCTTGCCAGAAGCGTCGGACGGAGGCCAAGGCCTTCGGATCTTCGCCACCAGTCGGCGTGAGGAAGCAGACGCGGCCTTCGAAAAGGTTGGCCGCGGCGTGGGCGGCTCCCGCTTTTTCACCGCCCGCCATCGGGTGGGCACCGACGAAAGGATTCGCGACGGGTAGGCGCCGAGCGGCGAGTTGAATCGCTATCTTCACACTCCCAGCATCGGTGACGACGGCGCCCGGGGTCAGCCCAGGGCTGAGGGCGAGGAACGTCTCTTCGGCGGTGTCCACCGGCGTGGTGACGACGACGAGGTCGGCCCCACGGACGCATTCAGCAGCGTCTGCGAAGACCTCGGCCACCCCAAAACCGCGGAGCGTGGCGCGGGAGTTCTCGGAGCGCGACCAGCAGGCGAGCGACCCGGCCAAGCCCTTTTTTGCCGCCGCGAGGAGGATTGAGCCGCCGATGAGGCCGGCGCCGACGACGGCGATGCGCTTGAATTGAGCCATTTCCAATATTGAAGGTATGACTTTGATGAACCAAAGTGACGAACTATTAAAGCAAACAAACCGCCAGCGACACAGTTGTCGGTCCAGCCATGACTTCCGGCCCACATCATCCCAAGAATGACTTCGTCGCTACACCCGATCCGCGGGCGGGACGGCGGAAGCTTTTCCGTGAGGAAATCTGGCTTAAGGTCCGGGTGCCGCTCCTGCTGGCGGTCTTCTTCGTGCTCGGCGTGACCTGCGTCCTCCTTTACACCGCGGACCGTCGCCAGACCCGTCAGTCGGCCATACTGGTCACGCCAGAGCAGGCGGAGGCCCTCCGGCTGAAATCCCTGCAGCTGGAAGCCGCCTTCGAGAAGATTCGCCAAGACCGGTTCGATCTCCGGGAAGAGGATATTGCCCTCTTGGAGGGGGCCTTGCGCGCCCAAGAGGAGCATATCTCTGCCCGGCAATCGATCGGGACCGATAACGCCCGCCAGCAATCGCTGCGCCGTCGCCTGCATCTCATCCGCGGCGAACGCCTGCGGCATGATTCCGATGAAGCCGAAGCCAAGGCGCTCATCGTGGTCAAGGCTGATGAGCCGGCCGCCATTCAGTTGCTGCGGCGCGCCATCGAGTGTGAGCTGGAGATTGAGCAGAAATGGGAATTCTCTGGGCTGGCTGAGCCCGGCCGGCGGGCGCGCCTTGATACCCGACTACGCCGCCTGGAATCTGGCCCCCTCTGGCAGCGCGGCCGGGACTTGGAGGCCGCGGCCGAGAAACTTTTTACGGCAGGAAAGTTTACCGAAGCCGCCGCCTCTTTCAATCAGGCCATGGAATGCGAGACGGAGTTCCTCGCCCGTTATCGTGACGTCCGAAATACCGAATTTGGACGCTTCGACAAGCTCGCGGAGCGCCGGGAGACGGCCATTTCCGGCGAGGTCTGGAACGGGGTGAAAGCGCAACGCGCCAAGGCCGAAGATTTCGAACAGGCTGGCGACTGGCCCGCGGCGACCCGTGCGTGGCAGGCCGCGGTCGACGCCTTCGCCAAGCTCCTCACAGATTTCCCGCGCAGCGCCTTTGCTGATCGCACCCAGGAGGCGTTGATTTCAACCCGCTTCAACCACGCCCGTTTCCATGGCGAGATCGTCGCCTTGCGCGCCCGCCGTGACGGGATGCGCGCCGCCTTGCGCGCTCGCCGCGCCGAGGAAGCGATTCGGCTCGCGGACGAACTGGTGCTCGCAGCCCGGCGACTGGCCGATGCCAACACGGGCGCTTTCCTGCCAGAAGACATCGAGCGTCGCGAGCTGGAGTACCTCGCCGGGAACGCGGCCGTCGTCCGCGGCCTACTCGAAGGCGTCGACCGTAACTTGCTACCCATCCCAGGAATGAAAGCGCGGCTCTATCGTACCGAGATTCCGCAGGGCGTCTATGCCTCCGTCATGGGCTCCAATCCGAGCTCCGTGCGGCGGGAGGCCAACCCGGTCGAATCCGTCACCTACGCTGAAGCCACCACCTTCGCTACCCGAGTGGGCTGGCTGCTGGGGGCGCCGGCCCGCCTGCCCACCGTGGCGGAATTCACCGCCGCCGCCGGCGATCTCGATAAGGCGGTCGAGCCTAGGCAGGCGTGGGGCGCAGAAAATACTGATGGCGCCTCTGCTCGGGCCGTCGCCACCACCGCCAGCAACCCCTTCGGGTTTCACGACCTGCTCGGCAACGTGGAGGAATGGACGATGGCCGCGCCCGACGATTTACGTGCGCCGGCCGTCGGGGGTAGCGTCGCGACCCTTCTCGGCAAGGGATTACCTAGCCGGAGCGCCTTCAAGCGGGAGAAGAGCCGGACCCTCGGATTTCGTATCGTCATTGAATAAACGCCCTGGGTTCTGATTATAAAGCGACCCCATGGCTCCCCCAGTCCATCGTCTCCAACGTGCCGCGTTTTTTTTCGCGACCTATGGAGCCTTGGCCGCGTTGTCCCTCTGGTTCGCGTATGAGCTTCGTTTCGCCGGTGAGGATGCCCTGACTGGCGGGCAGCATCAGGCGGCGGAGTCATATTTATACCTCCAGCGGCCGATGGTGTTACTCTGGCTCATTCCCCTCAAGGTTCTACTGCTCGGAGTGTGGGGCCAGTTCCGCGGGGTCTTCTACTATTTCCGACTCACGGACGCCTTGCGCATGGTCTTTGCGCTGGCCGCCGCCACGGCCATCGCCTTCGCCCTGCCTTCGATCATCGGTAGCGGTGACCCTGCGCAGGCGTTCAGCGTACCCCGCGGCGTCACACTGGTGGACTTCAATCTATCTTTGGTGCTGTTCGTCGGCTTCCGGGTCTCGATTCGCGCGTTGCGCGAACGCTTCTGGAGCAAGGAGCAGGCGACCCAGGGCGCAGTCGAGCGTATCGCCATTGTCGGCGCCGGCCAGGCCGGGGCGCAGCTCGCCTCGGAACTCATGAGTCGCCGCGGCCACGGCATCGAGCCGGTCTGCTTCCTGGATGATGACGCCGCTAAGCATAACCTCCATATCCATGGTGTACCGGTGATCGGCGCCCCCGAGCGTATGCCCGAGTTGGCCGAGAAATACGGTGTCACCGAAATCATCCTCGCCTTACCCGCCTCGGCGGTGCGCCGCATCCGCGAAGTGAGCGTGCTCGCATCCGCCAGCAACCTACGAGTGCTCGTGGTGCCCTCCATGTCCGAGTTAGCCGGGGGCCGCGTACGGGCGAGCGACATCCGTCCGATCTCGGTCGAGGACATCCTCGGCCGTGAACCCGCCAAACTCGACGACAAGGCCATCGACATGATGGTCAAGGGTCGCACCGTGCTCATCACGGGTGCCGGCGGCAGTATCGGCTCCGAACTTTGTCGGCAAGTCGCGGCGCGTTCGCCCGCCCGCCTCATCATGCTCGATCAGTGTGAGGTGCTTCTTTATCAGGCAGAACAGGAGCTCATCTCCGCCGGTGCCGGCGCGCTCATTACGCCCATCGTCGGCGACGTCACTGATGTCGACCGCATGCGTGACGTGTTCATCCGCTTCAAGCCCGAGCTCGTCCTGCATGCTGCCGCGCATAAGCACGTACCGATGATGGAGTCGCAGCCTTCTGAAGCCCTGAAGAATAATGTGCTGGGCACCGAGATCGTCGCCCGCCTTGCGGCGGAATACGGCGCGGCTAAGTTCGTCCTCATCTCTTCCGATAAGGCGGTCAACCCGACCAACGTCATGGGCGCCAGCAAACGGCTCGCCGAGCGCGTCGTCCGCACAATGCAGGCTCAAGCTGAGGGCAAGACCAGCTTCCTAGCGGTACGCTTTGGCAACGTCCTCGGATCTTCCGGCTCTGTTATCCCGATCTTCCGCCGCCAGATCGCCGCGGGCGGACCTGTCACGGTGACTCATCCGGAGGTGAAGCGTTACTTCATGACCATCCCCGAGGCTGTCGGACTGGTGCTACAAAGTGCAACGATCGGCACTGGCGGAGATATTCTCGTCCTCGAGATGGGCCAGCCCTTGAAAATCGTCGACGTGGCCCGCCAGCTTATCGAGCTCAGTGGCCTCCGGCCTGACATCGATATCGAGATCCGCATCGTCGGTCTGCGTCCGGGCGAAAAGCTCGTCGAGGAACTTCAGTACGAAGGGGAGCAGTATCGCCCGACCGAACACCCGCGCGTTTTCCGCTTCGTCGCGGACCTCGTCCCGCAGGATTCGACGGAATCCTTGGTTAGCCGCGTCCGCGCCCTGCTTCCCTTGGAGCGGCAGGCTTGTAAGCAGGGGATGCGCGACCTCGTGCCGGAATACGTGCCTTTCGCGGAGTAGTTTTTTCGCTTCGGGCTTCACAGGCGGGCAGGGCTGAGACAGGCTTCGGGTATGGCACGCGCGCTTTCCTCCGCACCTCAGGTCGGCATCATCATGGGTTCCCAGTCCGACTGGGAGACGATGGTCAACGCCGCCGACACACTGAAGAAGCTCGGCGTCCCCTTCGAAGCCGAGGTCGTCAGCGCCCATCGCACGCCGCTCAAGCTCAAGGACTACGCCTTAGCCGCTCGTCGTCGGGGGCTGAAGGTCATCATCGCCGGCGCCGGTGGCGCCGCGCACCTCCCTGGCATGGTGGCCGCGATGACTTCGCTTCCCGTCATGGGTGTACCCGTGCAGTCCAAGTCGCTCGACGGCATCGACTCGCTTCTCTCCATCGTCCAGATGCCGGCGGGTATCCCCGTCCATACTTTCGCCATCGGCCGAGCTGGTGCGATCAACGCCGCCCTTGGCGCCGCCGCGGTGCTCGCCTTGTCCGACGCCAAGCTGGCCAAGAAGCTCGATGAATATCGCGCCAAGCAGACCAAGGCCGTGCTCGATAACCCGATCCCCGGCCGCAAGGGCAAGAAGCGCTAAGCCATGGAGCGACCCCTGCAGCCCGGTGGCACCATCGGTATCCTCGGCGGCGGCCAGCTCGGCCGCATGTCGGCCATCGCCGCGCGACGTCTCGGCTACAAGGTACGTACGTTCGATCCTTCCGCGGGCGCCTGTGCCGCGGGTATCGCCGATGAGCATGTGACTGCTGATTGGAGCGACACCGCTGCGCTCACGCGCTTCGCCCAGGGCTGCGGACGCATTACGCTCGAGTTCGAGAACATCCCGCCCGCGACCGTCGAGTTCGTCGCGAAGTCCGTCCCCAGCCATCCTTCCGCTCACGTCCTCGCGACCTGTCAGAATCGCCGTCGCGAAAAGGAATTCCTCCGCGCCGCGGGTATCCCGTGCGCGAACTTCGCCGTGGTTTCGTCGCTGGCCGAGTTACAGGCGGCCGTGAAGACTATTGGCTTCCCGTGCGTGCTGAAGACCGCTGATTTCGGTTATGATGGCAAAGGACAGGTCAAGTTGCCGACCGTTGAGGCGGATCTCGCCGCAGCTTGGGACAAGATTGGCGGCGCGGTCGGCGTTCTTGAAGCCTGGGTACCGTTCCAGATGGAGATCTCGGTGCTCGTCGCGCGTACCGTCGACGGGCGCACCGCCGTCTATGACCCGGCGGAGAATATCCACAGGAACCACATCCTGCATCTTTCGATTTCGCCGGCCCGCATCTCCGAAGCCACCGCCGCCGAAGCCCGCGCGTTGGCGCTCAGCATCGCCGAGAAAATCCAGCTCGTCGGCCTCCTCGCCGTCGAGATGTTCGTGAAGGACGGCCGTATTGTCGTCAACGAACTCGCCCCGCGTCCCCATAATAGCGGCCACCAGACCTTCGACGCTAATGAGACGAGTCAGTTCGAACAGCATATCCGCGCGGTCTGCGGCCTGCCGCTCGGCGGCACGAAACCGCTCGCTCCTTCGGCCATGGTCAATCTGCTCGGCGACGTCTGGCGCAACGGCCAAGAGCCCGACTGGACCAAGGTCCTCGCGGATCCTTCCGCCAAGCTGCACCTCTACGATAAGGGTAAAGCGGCGCCGGGCCGCAAGATGGGCCATATCACCGTCACCGCGCCGACGCTCGAAGAAGCGATTCGCCGCGCCGAAGCGCTGCACGCCGCGCTCTGATCAGTCGAGCAGCTCGGGCTTACGACTGAACAGCTCAATCGGAATCTGACCGAGGCTGAGGAAGAGTAAGACCGCCTGGAAGACCGGAATCTTCGCCTTGAGGCCGGCGTTCTGCGCGATGTAGTTCTTGGCCATTACTTCGCAGATCATGGCCATCGCAAAGACGACGGAGGCCACGCAGAGCAGGCTGAAGAGCCAGCGCCACACATTTGGGCTCTCGATGCGGCGCCAAGGAAGGAACAGCAGGCCGGCGTAAGCGATGAAGAACCAACACTCCACGCGGAGGGCGACCGGGAAGGTGACGATGGCCGGATCCCAGCGGGGCGGGATATGGAGCGGCCCGAGGCTGAGGCCGCCAATGAGACCGTTGACGCCGAGGCTGACGCACAGGAGGCCAAACAGGATCACGATAAAGCGTCCGTAGCGGATACGTTGGGCGGTGACGTCGTTCATGAGGGGAGTGAAGGCGGATGGGCGGGCGAAGCAAATATTCAGAGCGGCCGGAAGAGGGCGACGTCGCTCCACTCGCCCATGATGCGTCCGTCCGACTTCATGCCCTCGCCCCAGGCTTCGCGGCACTTGCCTTCGAAGTGGGCGCGCACGGAGTCCTGTTCCTTGGCGAGGATGCCGCTGAGCGCGAGGACGCCCCCCGGGCTGACGGAGTCGATAAGGTTGTCGGCGTAGATGCAGAGCACGTCGCTGATGATGTTCGCAAGGACGACGTCGGCGCGGCCGGTGAGGCGGAAGCCTTCTTCGAGGCCGGCGTGATGGAAGGCGACGGCGTCATCGGCGATCCCGTTATCTTCGCGATTGGCGATACTGACGCGGACCGATTCCGGGTCGCGGTCGAAGCCAGCAATCCGTCCGCAGCCGAGCTTGGCGGCGGAGAGGGCGAGGATGCCGGAGCCACAACCGGCGTCGGTGACGGAAACCTTCGCGGCGGGATGGGTCTCCAGGAAGTCCATCATGCGGATCGCGCACAGCCGGGTCGTCGGGTGGTCGCCCGTGCCGAAGGCTAGACCGGCATCGAACCAGATTACCGCGGCATCGGCAGGGACGGCATACTTTCCGCGCATCCAGGCGGGGACCCAGTGGAGGCGTCCATTATCCCAAGGTTTGAGGTGCTCCTTATAGGCTTCCTTCCAGTCCTTATCGGCCATGACAGTCTCTTCATAGGCCTCGGGGAGCTTCTTGAAGGCCTTTCGCAGTCCGGCCCAGGCTTCGTCGGCTTCGGGCTTCGTGTCAAAGTAGCCCATGACGAAGTGAGGCCGCCCCGGGCCTTCATGGAATAGCATCCAGGAGGAGCGGGTCAGTTCACAGAAATGGTCTTCCAGCGGCTGGACCATGTCTTCGTGGATGGGGCACTTCAGTTCGATCATCAGGAAAGGGTCTCGCTCAGGCGGGCGATCACGGCGGGGAGCAGGGCATGCTCGGCGGCGTGAATCTTATGGGCGAAGGATTCCAGTGTGTCCGTCGGCTCGCGGCTCACGCGGGTCTGACCAAGGTGGGCGCCGCCGTCGATCTCGGCATTAACCCAATGGACGGTGCAGCCGGCTTCGAGGACGCCAGCATTCCAAGCCTGACCGATGCCATCGAGTCCGGGGAAGGCCGGGAGGAGGCTCGGGTGGAGGTTGATGATTCGGCCTGCAAAAGCGTCAAGCAGAGGCGCCTTAATCACCCGCATGAAGCCAGCGAGGACGACGAGGTCTACCTGCGCGGCCTTGAGGTCGTCCGCCCAGGCCTGTTCGCGCTCCGGAGAGAACTTCGTCTTAAAGGGGCCGGTGTCGAGGAAGCGGGCCGGGACGCCGTACTTCGGGCCCAGTTCAAGCATCTTACAGGTCGGGACGTCGCACCAGAGTCCGACCACCTTGGCCTTGCCGAGGCGACCTTCGGCTTGGGCACGGAGGACTGCGTCGGCGTTAGAGCCGCGACCAGAACCAAGGAGGGCGACGCGCATGACGGGAAGCTGTCGGCGTGGGCCATCGCCTGCAAACGGATTTTCGAATTCAGACTTTGAACCCTTCGGCAAACCGCTGATGCTGGGCCCCACTGCTTCCTATGGACCGCCGCGAGTTTCTTAACCTCACCGCCTTGGGTTCGTTGGGCGCCGTTGCGCTCTCGGGCTGTGCGGGCGGTGGGGGCGGCAGTGCCTACGCCGGCCCCTTGCCCGTCTCGCCGGCTCCGGTTGCGCCCATCAACGGTAAGGTCATGCTCGGCATCGACGTCCTCGCGGCCGAAGGGTTCGCTCGACTTAAAGGCCTGCGTTGCGGCCTCGTGACACACCGTGCTGGCGTCAATGGACTCGGCCAGCGCACGGTCGATGTGCTCGCCCGTGCGCCGGGCGTCCAGCTCACGAAACTCTTCGGCCCGGAGCACGGTATCGACGGCGTGGCCAAAGCCGAAGTCTCCGTGAAGAACGCCAAAGATGCACGTACGGGCCTGCCGATTTATTCTTTGTATGGCGCGACGCGGCGGCCCACGCCGGAGATGCTGGCTGGACTTGATGTTATCCTCATCGATTTCCAGGACGTCGGTGCCCGCTCCTATACTTACATCAGCTGCATGCGGTACGTGATCGAAGCGTGCTTCTCGCTTCCTCGTCCCGTGCGCGTGATCGTCCTCGACCGACCCAATCCGCTCGGTGGCGAGAAAGTCGACGGACCGTTCCTCGATCGCAAGTGGCGCAGTTACGTAGGCGCGTACGAGACCCCGTATGTCCATGGTCTCACCATCGGCGAAATCGCGGGCTGGGCTGTGGCCACACCCGGCGTCCTTGAGCTCGATGAAGCGACCCGGCGCCGCGGCACGCTCGATGTTGTCGGCATGGGCGGCTGGCGCCGATCGATGACCTGGAACCTCACCGGCCTGAACTGGGTGCCGACGTCACCGATGATCAACAGCGCCAAGGCCGCGCTTGGTTATGCGATGTCCGGTCTCGGCTGTATGGATTCAGGCTTCAGTCATACTTCAGGCCCCGACCAGAATTTCCGATTCCTCACCTATCCGCGGCGTAAGGCGACCGACCTGATGGCTGCCTTTGGCAACGCCGTGCCGGGCCTCGTGTTGCAGCCGCAGCAAATGGCGGACGGAACGCAGGGCGTCTATCTCGCCGTGGGCGATTGGCCGAAATTACGACCGACGGCCATCTCGCTGCACATGCTCCGGCAGGCCTGCGTCTGGGCGCCGAACCCCTTCGCTGCGTTTACCGCCACTAAGCGGGAGCTCTTCATTAAGCACCTCGGCAGCGAAGCGTTCTTCGAGGAGCTCCGCACGCAAGGCGCGCGAATCGATCTCGGCCGCTGGATGCAGCGTTGGGATGGGGACGCGGCGGCCTTCCGCGCACGCACCGCTTCCTTCCGCCTTTACGCCTGATCAGTACGAGCGTCCTTCGCGCTTCTCCCAGTAGTTGATGTAAGCTTGGTTGAGCACACCGAGACCGCCCGGGGTCGGGTAGTCGCCAGTGAAATACCAATCGCCGCGGCTCTTCGGGCAGGCCTTGTGCAGCGACTCGATTTTCTGGAAGACCAGGACGAGCTCGCCCTTCCAGGCGCTCTTCGAAGGGTAGACGAGCTCGGCGGCTTTGGCGGCGATCTCGATTTCCGTGAAAGCATCATAGATGCGTTTCACGTGGTTCTTCATCTCTTTCGTCGGCTTCTTCGACTGCGCGACGCAGTCTTCGTAGACCTCGCGGAGCAGGTCCGTCTTGCCGCGTTCCTTGCAGAGAGCGACCGTGGCCTGGAAGGCGAGGAACTTACCCATCTCCGACATGTCGATGCCGTAGCAGTCCGGGTAGCGGATTTGCGGGGCGGTTGAGGCAATAACGATACGCTTGGGATTCGGGCGGGCGAGAATGCGGAGGATCGACTGGCGGAGCGTCGTGCCGCGGACAATCGAGTCGTCGACGCAGACGAGCGTGTCGCCGTCGCGGACGGTACCGTAGGAGATGTCGTAGACGTGCGAAGCCATCTGCATGCGGTTCTTCTCCTGGGAGATGAATGTGCGCAGCTTCACGTCTTTGTGGGCAACCTTCTCGCCGCGCGGCCAGCCGCCGAGGACGAGCTTATCGATGAGGGCTTCGTCGAGCTTTCCGGCGCGTTGGGCGTCGATGAGTTTATCGCGGACCTGCGAGCGGCGGCGCTTTCGGAGTTCTTCCATCAGGCCGTACCAAGCGATCTCCGCCGTGTTCGGGATGTAGGAGAAGACCGCGTTATCGTGGTCATCGCGGATCTGCGCGATGACGTCGTCGGCGAGGGCGGCGCCGAGGGCCTTGCGTTCGGCGTAGATTTCCGGGTCGTTGCCGCGCGAGAAGTAGATGCGCTCGAAAGAGCAGGCGCGGGGCTCGCCGGGAGCGTGGAAGGACTCGATCGAATGACGGCCGTCGGCCTTCATGATCAGCGCCGAGCCGGGAGGCAGCTCGTGGACGTCTTCCTGGTTTACGCCGACGATGGTCATCAGTGCGACGCGCTCGGAGGCGACGGCAATCAGGTCTTCGGTGCGGGCGTACCAGCAAGGGCGGATGCCGTTAGGGTCGCGGATGACGAAGCTGTCGCCATTGCCGATGAGCCCGGCGATGGCGTAACCGCCGTCCCAGTTCTTGGCGGCCTTGCGGAGGACGTTGCCGATGTCCATGTGCTTGGAAATCTCCGACTGCACCGCGGCACCTTCGAGTCCCTGGTCCTTGAAGGCCTTGAAGAGGCGATCGTGTTCTTCGTCGAGCCAGAAGCCGATCTCCTCGAGGATTGACTGCGTATCGGTAGAGTAGATGACGTGCGCGCCGCGCTCCGTGAGCGAAGAGTTGAGCTCGCTGGTGTTCGTCAGGTTGAAGTTGCCGGCGACGAGCAGGTTACGGGTCGGCCAGATCGACTTGCGCGCGTAGGGGTGGCAGGAGACCGAGTCGAAGTTACCCGAGGTGCCGTAGCGGAGGTGGCCGAGGAGCAGCTCGCCGCCGAAGTCGAAATGTCGCTTAACCGTTTCCGGGAATTCGGGGACGATGACCCCTTCGCGCATCTTGTCGGAGTAGGTCTTGATCTGACGGGTGAAGATCTGGGTCAGGCCTTGGGCGCCGATTTCGCGGTCGCGGAAGAGGAAGGCTTCGCCGTTTTCGGCGCCGATCTTGACGCAGCCGATACCCGCGCCGTCCTGGCCGCGGTTGTGCTGCTTCTCCATTAGGAGGAAGAGTTGGTTGAAGCCGTGGAGCGGGGTGCCGTACTTCTCCTGATACCATTTCAGGTCCTTGGTCAGCCGGACAAGGGCAATGCCGCATTCGTGCCTTAAAGAGTCGCTCATCGCAGGCCTCGGAGTTTGCCCACTCGGC
>CALQQQ010000005.1 GCA_943332745.1 Opitutus sp. GAS368
AACGAAAAGATTTCCGAAGCACCCTACGCGATTCGGGCCTTGCTCACGGAAGGTAAACTCAAGGGCAAGTTCTCACGTACCGTTCAGAACCTACTCGCGAACCTCCGCGGCCTGCCTGAAGACCGCAGTCGCTCCAGTGATCGCGCGATGAAGACAATCGATGATGCGGTGCTAGACGCCTTCAAGAAACTCCGGTTGGACAAACCCGTCCCAGAGACGGCCATCGTGGCCCATTGGCTGGAACTGCTCCCGCTCAAGTTGGCCAAACGTTCCGCGCCACTCCGGGTGCTCGAAGGAGGCAAGCTCGTCGTCCAATGCGAGAACTCCGTGATCAAATCCGAGATTCGCTTCCACGAGCGGGCGATGCTGGCCAAGATTAGGCTCCTGCGCGGATGCCAGGAAGTCCGGGCAATCAGCTTCGTGAACGCGTGATCAGTTCGACTTCGGCTCGTAGGGCTTCTGGAAGACTTCCTTGAAATCGTAGACTTCTTTGAAGTCCTCGAGGTTGTCCTCGGGCGAGCGACCGAACAACCCGGTCTCGATGATATTAAAGACGATGTTACCGACGTCAGCCGACTTGCGGAGTCCCCAGTTATGGAGCAGCGAATAGGACATCGGACCGTAGGCTTCGAGCACATGCTGACGGAAGCCTTCGAGCAACTGCGGACCCGTGACGTGCCGGCTCGTGGTGCTCTTACCTTTCTTCGGCTCACCATGCGTGAGCTTCTGCGCCAGGTCGAGACCAAGGCGTACCACGTCATAAGCCTGAGGCTGATAACGGGAATCCTTCTGGCGGATGATGCTAACGGCTTCGTCGAAATCCATGATCAGAGCTTGGCGAGTTCGGAGAGCAGGCGGGCGTTCTGAGCTTCGGTGCCGACGGTCAGGCGGAGCCAGCCCGTCATGCCATAGCCACGGAGGGGGCGCACGATCACGCCGGCCTTCTGAAGCACGGTAAAAGCCTCCTCAGCCTTCGGAATCTGCGCGGCAAGGAAGTTGGCTTTGCCGTCGATGTAAGCGAAACCAAGCTTCTTTAGCCCGGCGGACAGCTGGGCGATACCAGCGGCGTTTACCTCGCGGGTGCGGCGAACAAATGCCTCGTCATCAAGGGCGGCTTCGGCGGCTGCAAGCGCTGGGAGATTCACGTTGAACGGCTGACGGACCCGATTGAGGAGGCCACAGACCTCGGTCGAACCCATCAGGTAACCGACGCGCAGCCCCGCGAGTCCATAGGCCTTGGAGAAGGTGCGGGAAAGCACGACCTTACGGCCCGACTGCATGAGCGGACGCAGATCGGCGGAAGCTTCGAGGTATTCCGTGTAGGCCTCGTCGAGGCAGAAGATTACGTCGTCCGGCAATGAAGCGGCGAAGGCGAGGATGTCGGCCGGATCGTCGGTACCACCGGTCGGATTATTCGGACTAGCCAAAAAGACGATGCGTGTCTTCGGGGTGATCGCGGCGCGCATGGCCTTGAGATCATGGCGATAACCCGGCATCGGGACTTCGACGGCGGTCGCGCCGAAAAGCATCGTCGCGAGCTTATAGACGATGAACGCCTGGGAACCGAAGACCACCTCATCGCCCGGACGAAGGAAAGCCTGCGCGAGCAGAATCATCACCTCGTTCGAACCGTTGCCGATGACGAAATTACCCGGCTCCAGCGACCACTTCTTCGCCAGTTTCTCGCGCAGGAAGGTGCAACCGCCGTCAGGATAAAGGTGGCAATGATCGAGGGCCTTGCGGGCGGCGGCCAAACCAAGCGGCGAAGGGCCTAGGGGGTTCTCATTGGAGGCGAGTTTAATGACCGCCGCGGGATCCAGTCCGAACTCGCGGGCGACGACCTCGATGGGCCGGCCGGCCTCGTAGACGGGCTGAGTGAGCACGGGCCGATTGGCTAGGTCTGAATAGGAAGCCATGAATGAAGTAACCAATGTGACTGTTGGTGCACTTGGCAAGCGAGAGCGATCGCCCTCCCCGCTTGCCACTGGCACCGCCGAGGCTTAAGCGTGCACCATGAAACTCGTCGTCACCGGCGCCTCCGGATTCCTAGGTCGCGAGGTCTGCCTCGCCGCCTTGCGACGCGGACATGATGTCCTGGCTCTCGGCGGAACCCGGGCGCCATCGATTCCGGGCGTAGCGCAGGCACGCGCGTTTGACCTCTGCTCCGAGGCCGCCCTCGAAGCCCTCTTGCTCGAAGAATTTCCACAAGCGGTCGTACATTGCGCCGCCCTACCGACGATCGAGACCTGCCTAGCCGACCCCGCCCGCGCCAAGGCACTCAACGCCGACGTCCCGAAGAAGCTCGCGCAGTTATGCTTCCACCTCGGGGCCAAACTTGTGCACCTCTCGACAGATACCGTCTTCGATGGGGTCGCAGGCAGCTATCAGCATACCGACCAACCCGCCCCCCTCAACCTTTACGGCGAAACCAAGGCAGCCGCCGAAGTCGAAGTCCTGCGCTACGGCCGGGAGCATGCTGCCGTCCTGCGTACCTCGCCCATCATCGGTAACTCCGTCGGCGGCGATCGGGGACTGCATGAACGTCTCTTCGCCTCGTGGAAGGAAGGCAAGGCGACCACCTTGTTCACCGACGAGATTCGCCAGCCGGTCGAGGTGTCCAATCTCGCAGACGTTACGATTGAACTATGCGAACGCAGCAACCTCTCGGGACTTTATCACTGGGCGGGCACTGAAGCCATGAGCCGGTACGAGATCGGCGTCCGAGTCGCCCGACATTTCGGGCTCGATGCTGATACCCTCGTGCGGCCGATTAGCCGCGCAGAAATTGCCGCCGCCGCATCGCGTCCGCGGGACCTTAGCCTACGCCTCCACCCGCTGGCGGGAAAGCTCCGTACCGCCGCTCAATCTTTCGAAGATCAACTCGCGCAACTACGCATTCCGCGCGGCTGTGAGGACTGGTACGAAAAAGAGACCGGGCGAAAGGTCGTGCGTCGGCTGGAAAAAGGTGTAGACTACTGAATATGGACGTCCTCCCACGCCAAGCCGCCGACGCCGTCGCCAACATGGCGGCCGACCTGATGCTCCTGGAGTCCTACCCGGCGTCCAAGAACATCCGCTTCCGCCCATACGCTTGGGCGGCCCCCGCCTTCACTTTCGGCGTGTCGCAGTCGTGGGCAAAGTACCGCGAAATCGTCCCCGCCCGCTATCCGTTGGTCCGCCGTTGCACCGGTGGCGGTTTGGTTTCGCATCTGGATGATTGGACCTTCGCCTTGGTGATCCCCGTGGGGCATGCTCTCTTTAAGGCCGACGCGATGGCCAGTTACGGCGCCGTCCACGAAGCCCTGCTCCAGGCCCTCTTACTCCAAGGTCAGCCGGTGAAGCTGGCCCCGATGCCAGCGGGCAATCGTGACTTCCAATCGCCGGACGATTGCGCGCAACGTGCCGAACCCAACGACCTCGTCCGCAGCGATGACGGGCGCAAGGTAGCCGGTGCCGCCCAAAAACGCACCCGGAGCGGATTGCTCATCGAAGGCTACATTTGGCGCCCCTTCCTGCCCGATTGCGATTGGGGCCGCTTTGAGAAAGACTTCGTTCAGACTCTCAGCGTAGTGCTGAAGAGCCCGGCTGTTTTCGTAGCCGAACCGACTTATAATCAGTTCGACCACGAAGGTACCTGGGCAAAGTTCGCCTCGCGCGATTGGAACGAGCGGATTTAAGCGAAGAGGTCGAGCTCTGGGCCGGCTTCCTTGGCCTTAGGCTTGGGCGCTACGGGCTTCTTGGGCTCAGCGGGTGGCGTAGGCACTCCGGCCATCGACAGGGCCTTGGCGGGCAACCCAGAGCCTGCCTCGAGCCCACCTAGGATTTCCCGGGCACGCTGGACTACCGCCGGAGGCATGCCAGCGAGACGCGCGACCTGAATCCCATAGGAGCGGTCAGCGGCGCCGGGGACCACGCGACGCACGAAGACGATCTCGTCCTTCCATTCCTTGACGGCCACAGACCAGTTACGCAGCCGCTGCATGGAGTCGGCCAGTTTGGTCAGTTCGTGATAGTGGGTAGCGAAGAGCGTACGAGGTCCGGCTTCGGCACCACCGTGGAGATGTTCAGCCACGGCCCAAGCGATGCTGATACCGTCATAGGTGCTTGTGCCGCGACCGATTTCGTCCAGCACCACCAAAGAACGCGTCGTGGCGTTATTCAAGATATTGGCAGTCTCGTTCATCTCGACCATGAAGGTCGAGTTGCCCCGCGAAAGTTCGTCAGAAGCGCCAACGCGACAGAAGATTCGATCGACGAGGCCAATCCGCGCAGAAGCGGCCGGCACCCAGCAACCGAGATGGGCGAGCATAGCAATCAAGGCAACCTGGCGGATGTAGGTCGACTTTCCGGCCATGTTCGGTCCGGTGAGCAAGGCGATCTGCTCGCCAGTGCAACTCAGGCGGGTATCGTTAGGGACGAACGAACCGGCTCCCGGACGAGATTGCAGCATCCGCTCCACGACAGGGTGACGGCCTTGCTCGATTTCTAAGACATCGGTGTCATCGACGACAGGCTTGGTCCAGTTAGCCTCACGGGCCAGCTCAGCCCAACCGCGGACGATGTCGACCTCGGCGACCGCCTGGGCGGTAGCCAACAAGGACTCTGTGCGGGCGATGACTTCGGCGAGGAGCGCCTGGAACAGTTCGGTCTCCCGGGCAAGCGCCTGTTCGTCGGCCCGCAGGACTTCGCGTTCCTTGGTGCGCAGCTCTTCCGTGGTAAAGCGCTCAGCGTTTACCATGGTCTGTTTGCGGATATAATCTACCGGCACTGCGGCCAGATTAGCCTTGGTGATCTCGATGGCGTAGCCGAAGGCGCCGTTATAGCGGACCTTCAGAGATTTGATGCCCGTCCGGTTCTGCTCGTTGCGTTCAAACTCAGCAATCCAGCCCTTACTGTCAGAGGCAAGCGAACGGAGGCGATCGAGTTCGGCGTCGAAACCAGCCCGCAGCGCCCCGCCTTCGCTCAGGTCGACGGGGAGTTCATCGCCCAAGGCGGATTCAAGCCGTGCCAAGAGCGTAGGTTCGGGATTAATGCGGCCGGCCTGGTCGGCGAGCGCGCCGCCCGGAAGGGCCAGCAGTTCTTCGCGAATCGGAGGTAGAGAGCGAAGCGTGTCACGGATGCCACCGAGTTCGCGCGGATTCCGGAGACGATTCTGTAAGCGGGCGAGGATACGCGCGATGTCGCGGACGCCACGCAGCGCTTCGCCGACGCGGGATGAGGCGCCGGGTTGCTTGAAGAATTCGCCGACGGCATTCTGGCGCTGCGCAATGGTGGCGAGATCTGTCGAGGGTTCGGCTAGCCAGAGCGCCAGCAGACGGGCCCCCGAGGGAGTCTCTGTCCGATCGATGGTCTCCAGTAGCGAACCTTCGCGCGAACCATTGGAAGATACGAAGAGCTCGAGGTTACGGGAAGAGGCCGCATCCAGGAGGACGGATGAACCCAGCTTGGTCTCAATGAGTCGGAAGAGGTTCTTCGGCCGGTCGCAGAGCGAATCGGTGACATAACCGAGGACAGCGCCCGCCACGCCCAAGGCAGGATGTTCTTCGGTCAAGCCGAAGCCTGCGAGGCCATGGACCGAGAGAGTCTGGGCGACGAGCCGGGCACCGGCGGCACCATCGAAATTCCAACCGGGCAGACGCGAAACCGCCCTCCCCTGCAGAAAGACCTCAAGGGCTTCACGGTGTTCAGTGGGAGGCTCGAGTCCCTCGAGGAGGATGATCTCCCGGGGAGAGACCGAGTGAAGCAAGGGCAATAGGCGGGCCGGCGAGGAGTCCGTCGCCAGTCGGAAATCGGCCGTCGAGACATCTAGCCATGCAGCGTGCCATCCCTGCTTGTCCCAAGAGATAGCTGCCAGGTAGTTTCCCCGACGTGAATCGAGCTGCGAATCTTCGAGCGCGGTACCGGGAGTCAGGATGCGGGTGAGACCTCGGCGTACCAGCTTGCCAGCGACCGGCGCTTCGAGCTGATCGCAGATGGCGACCTTCCAACCGGCAGCAAGGAGACGATTCACGTAGGCGGGAGCGGCATGGTGCGGCAAGCCAGCCATCGGCGTCTCGTGCCGTTTCGTGAGCGTCAGCCCTAAGACCTTGGCCGCCACCACGGCATCCTCGCCAAAGACCTCATAGAAGTCGCCTAGGCGAAAAAAAAGGACCGTGCCCGGGGAGAGTTTCTCACGAAACTCGCGGTACTGACTCTGCATCGGGGTTTCTTTTTCCACTGCGAGCAGGGAAACTCTCCGCAAACGCGTGCGCAAGAACGGACTACCCTCCCCCGCCCCCGAGGGGCGGGAAGTTGCTCACATCAGCTGGGCGGCCAGCTCGGACAGGGCGCTGCGGACGCCACTGATCAGGCGTACGTTGGCGGTGATGGCGTGGCCTTTCATGCGCTCATGGGTATGGATGAGTCCGTTGGACTTACCGTCGAGGTAAGGGGTGTCGACCTGATCCAAATCGCCGATCAGGACGACCTTGGAGCCTTCGCCGATACGCGTGATGACCGTCTTCGCTTCGTGGGGGGTCATATTCTGCGCCTCGTCGACAATCATGAAGGCATGGCCAATCGAGCGACCGCGGATAAAGGTCATCGCTTCAATCTCGATGAGACCGGAATCGATGAGCCACTGATAAGGCTTACGCGGCTGATTCACGGCCTGAAACTGCGAACCAAAGATTGGTTGAGGCGCCTTCATCGCCTGAGCCTTCTTCTGCCGACGTTGGGAATCGGTAGCCACGGCCTCCTTGGCCATCGGCGTGGGTGCGGAATTTCCATTCTTGGAAAAAAGGACCTCGAGGTTGTCGAAGTAAGGCTGGATATAAGGAGAGAGTTTCTCCTCCTTGGAGCCAGGGAGCGCACCGATGTCTTTACCAATCTGCACCACCGGACGGGAGACGTAGAGCTTCTTGTAGGGTGAGAAATCGCTGAGCACCTGCGAAAGAGCGGCGGCGATAGAAAGGAAAGTCTTGCCGGTACCAGCGCGCCCGAAGCAGGTGACGAGCCGGATCTCCGGATTTAAGAGAGCGTCGAGGAAGATCCACTGCTCAAAGTTCTTCGGGATGACACGCATGCCACGGGGCATCTGCAGACCCTTGCGGGATCCACTATCGGAAGACATGAACTCACGATAGAGTCCGAGGGGGACGAAAGCGCCTTCGCCGACGTGGCGGGCTGGCTCGGTCCACGACTCAGACGTGAACATCACGTACTCGTTTAGAATGAGAGGCGGTTCTTCCTTCACCTTCACCTGAACTTGGCCGAGTTCGCGGAAATCGCGCATGGCTGCGGCAGTGACCTTAATGGTGCGGTATTCGCCTTCGTCACTGGTCTCAACGCGGTCGTTACGATAATCCTGAACGTCCACTCCGAGGGCTTGGGCCTTGAGCGCCATGCAGGCGTCCTTGGTAACAAGGATCACCGGACCCTTCGAGGTATCGCGCAAATAGATCGCGGAAGCGATAATGCGATGGTCTGGGGCGTCGACCTGCATAAACACGGCGCGAACCCGTTCAGCCTTGGCGCCATTGAAGTGATCGCGGATGAGCGATTCGTTGATGACGATGCGGAGCTCGCCACCGTCGCGAAGCTTCGCGTGCAGGGCGCCGGGCTTCGTCGGATCGCCTTCGGCGATCTCCTTTAACGGACGGTTCTCAAAGAGATTCCGAATTGAGCGGTTAACGCGTCGCGCGCTGGCGCCAAGTTGACCTTGCTGGGTCTTCAGACGATCGAGCTCAGACAAGACTTCGACCGGCACAGCTACGATGTGCTCATCGAACTTGAACAGGGACTCGGGATCGTGAATCAGTACGTTGGTGTCCAGGACGTAAGTCTTTTTCACGTCTATCATTGTGACCGAAAGCGGGGGGACGGCAATCCGTAAAAGACTATTTCGCCTCTTCGATCGCGCTCAGGTATTCCCAACTGTAGATACCTGTACGATGACCGTCACTGAACTCCAAGGTGACGGCATAGTTGCCGACGCGACTCAATCCGGTGACGGTAACCCCGGGGAATCGTCGAGGGCCGTCGCCACCCCAACGCTGCCCAAGGATGTCGACCTCTCCCATATTCTCGGCGCTCGGCGAAAGCTCACGGAGAAGTTCGGCACGGAGACATTGCTCACGGCCATCTTCCCAGGTGATGGCTACGAAATCACCAATGATCTGAAGGTCTCGCGGCGGCCGCATGGCCCCAAACTGCGGCCAGTTGACGCGGTGGCAAGCAGGGAGCGGACGGCGGGACGACCTTGACTCCCCCGGCTTGGTCGGGAGTCTGGACTAACTATGGCAGGCGTAGGCAAACTCCTCAAACAGGCCCAGAAGATGCAACGCGGCATCGCCGAGGCTCAACAGCAGCTCACCGCAGAGAGGGTCGAGGTCTCTCATGGCGGCGGCGCGATCAAGATTACGGTCAACGGCCATGGGCTGGTCCTCGCCCTGACGATTGACCCTGAGTTCATCAAGGAGGACAAGGCGATGGTCGAACAGGCCCTCGTCGCCGCCCTGCAGGAGGCTTCGGCCAAGGCGCGGGAACTCCATGAAGCCACGATGTCGAAGGCTACGGCCGGTTTCTCCCTGCCCGGGATGTAATCGCTCGTGACTCCCTCTTTCGACAAGGTTCGCCAACTCCTTAAGATGCTTCCGGGTATGGGGCATCGTTCCGCCGAACGCATTGCCTTGCACCTGCTGGTCGAAAGACCCGGCAAGCTCGCTCCTTTGCTTGAGTCGCTCCAGACCGCTGCCTCGTCAGTCCGGCGGTGCGACCGCTGCGGAAGCCTCGCCGAGGCCGAACTCTGCCCGATCTGCCTCGAACCCAAGCGGGAGCCTGGATCAATCTGCGTCGTCGAACAAGTGCCCGACCTGATGGCTATCGAGCGTTCCGCAGCCTATCGCGGCACCTATCACGTCTTGCATGGTCGACTCTCGCCCATCAACGGCGTCGGACCCGACCAGCTCAACCTGGCCAGTTTTGAAAAGCGCCTGAAGGATGAACCCATCACGGAAGTCGTCCTCGCCCTGGGTAACGATATCGAAGGCGAAGCGACCTGCCATTATATCAGCGAAGCGATCCATGCGGTCCGCCCCACGATCAAGATCTCCCGCATCGGCTTCGGCCTGCCCAGCGGCAGCGGCCTGACTTTCGCCGATCCGGCCACGCTGCGCAGCGCGCTGGAGGGACGTCGAGATGTCGCCAACTGATTCGTCCATCGCCTACCCGGCCGAAGCGGAGGCCTTCTGGGTCGGCCAAGCCGAACTTGTCTCGGAAAAGCTCGGTGATGAAGCCCTCGAGCGCATGACACCGGCCGTGGCGCATCTCTCGGACCTCTTCACGACTGAACGTCCCGACAAGAGATTCCCCGACTACTTCGCCGACCCACGCCTGCTCGCGGCCTATGGCGTATTCTTCCTACCCCAGAGCTTCACCCGTACCTCCATCGCGCTGGCCCAGACTTGTGGACTACGCGACTGGAAACCTTCCAGGCCGGTCCCGGCGATTCTCGACCTCGGTTCCGGGCCAGGGTCTTGCGGCGTTGCAGCGGCTTATCGGCTCCGCCAAGCTGGCTGCAAGAAGATCAGTCTATATGGCGTGGACAAGTCGCCGAGCGCCTTAGCTTCGATGGAATCCTTCGCCCAGGCGACCCTCGGTGAGGACGTCGAGACGAAGACCCGTATCGGGGACGCGTCCCGACCGGAGACCTGGCCAGAAGGCCCCTTCGACCTCATCGTTGCCGGCTTCGTGATGAACGAGATGCCTCAACTCGACCACGCCGCCCTGCTCCGCTGGTTCGGCGAACTCAAGGCCAAGCTCGCCCCAGGCGGACTCATCCTGATCCTCGAACCGGCCTTACGAATCACCGCCGAGCGATTGCAGAAACTCAGCGACGATATAGCGGCCGGAGAAATGACCCGCATCGCGCCCGAACTCGACGCCCGGCCCGACCCGCAGCTCGGACCAGGCGAACATTGGAGCCATGAAACGCGTGCCTGGGACGCTCCGGCCTCGACCGAATTCGTCAACCGCCACCTCCACCGGGATCTACGTGAAGTACGCTTTTCTTTCGCGGCTTTTTCCGACGCACCCCTGACGCCTTTACCATCCGGATTAAGCCGTCTCATCTCCGATGTGCAGATCATCAAGGGCCTGCTACGTTTCATCACCATCCGCGAAGGCACGATTGAATCCGTCGAAGTTCCGACCCGCGGCCTCTCTAAACATCAGGTCAAGAAGCTGGCGGCGACCTTCGGACGCGGGGACATTGTCCGCCACCCTCACCCCGCCGCGCCAAAGTTACGCTTGGCCAATCATGAGGAATTAAGCGTATTTTGGACGCCTGAGGCGCCGCAGGAACCATAATGTAACAAAGCAGGACGGGCATTTGTTTGCCTGCCTGCTCCGCAGAGTATTTGCTCAAAGGAGCTTTTGTCGCCCACTAGACACCTCGCCCTCCTCTTCCTCTCTCCATGTTCAATCGCGAACTCAGCTGGCTTAGCTTCGACCGTCGGGTCCTCGAACTCGCGGAAGACGATTCGGTCCCCCTGCTCGAGCGCGTCCGTTTCCTCTCCATCGCCAGTTCGAACCTCGACGAGTTCTTTGAGATCCGTGTGGCCGGTGTTATGCAGCAGGAAGAATCCGGTAGCCATCCGGCGACCCGCGAGTTCCTCACCGAAGTCCTCGGCCGCGCCCGCAAACTCGTCGAAGCCGAGCAGGCATGCTGGAAAGACCAGCTGCTGCCCGCCCTTGCCGCCCAAGGTATCGCCTTCAAATCCCGAGAGCAACTGAACGAAGCAGACCGAGCCGAGCTGTCGCCACGTTTCGATACAGACGTTTTTTCCGCACTGACACCCTTGGCGATCGATCCGTCACACCCGTTTCCGGTGCTGACCAACAAGGGCCTCTACCTCCTCGTCCTCCTGCGCGACCCAACCGACGGCGAGATCCGACGCGCGGTCGTACCCATCCCGCGCGTCCTGCCACGCGTGCTTAGCGTCGGGCAAGGCTCGAACCAGTCCTTCACGCTGCTCAGCCACGTCATCCAGCTATTTATTCATCGGCTCTTCCCGGGACTTGAGCTGCAGGGTTCCTGGGCGTTCCGTATCACGCGCAACAGCGACCTTTACGTCGATGAGGAAGAAGCCGGTAACCTGCTCGAGGCCATCGAGGAGGAGATTCGTAACCTTCGCAAGGGCGCGCCGGTCCGTCTCGAGATCGAAGGCGATGTGCCCGAGGGAGAGATGCTCTGGCTGCTCAAGTCCATCGGCCTGTCTGCCGACAACGCTTTCCGCGTCGCCGGTCCGGTCAACCTACTGCGCCTTGGCAGCCTCATCGACCTCATTCATCGACCCGACCTGCTCTACCCAACATACGTACCAGCCTTACCCGCCGAGTTCATTGACCCTGCGAAGCTCTTCTCCCGCATCGCCCAGCAGGACCTCCTCCTGCACCACCCTTACGAATCATTCACTCCGGTGGTCGATTTCATCCGACAGGCCGCTCGCGACGACTCGGTCGTGGCGATCAAGCTCACACTGTATCGCACCAGCGGTGACTCGCCCGTGGTCGAAGCGCTCAAAGAAGCCGCCCGCAACGGCAAGCAGGTCACGGCGCTAGTCGAACTTCGCGCCCGCTTCGATGAACTCAATAACATCGAATGGGCTCGCCAGCTGGAGGAAGCCGGCGCCCACGTCGTCTACGGCCTCGGCGGACTGAAGACGCACTGCAAAGCCTGCCTCGTCATCCGCCAGGAAAAGGGCGGTCTGCGTCGCTACGCGCACCTCGGGACAGGCAATTATAACCCGAAGACCGCGCGCATCTACACCGACTTCTCGATGTTCACGGCGGACTCCGAGATCACCGCCGATGTCGGCCTACTCTTCAACGTGCTTACGGGTAACCTCGGTCGTCCGAAGTTCAAGCACCTGATCATCGCGCCGTTCGACCTTTCACGTCGTATCGTCGACCTGATCGACGCCGAGACTTCGGCTGCCGCCGCAGGTCGGAGGGCAGGCATCTTCGCCAAGGTTAACAGCCTCGTCGACCCTGACGTCATCAACGCCTTGTACCGCGCTTCCTCCGCCGGAGTAAAGGTCGAGCTGGTCGTCCGCGGCATCTGCTGCATCAAGCCCGGCGTGGCCGGACGCAGCGATAACATCCGCGTGCGTAGCTTCCTTGGACGCTTTCTAGAACACAGCCGCCTCTTCCGCTTCGAAAACGCAGGGGGTGATCCCATCATCCTGCTCGGCAGCGCCGACTGGATGCCGCGCAACTTCCTCCGTCGCGTCGAATGCGTATTCCCGGTGCGTAACAAGGCCCTGCGCAAACGCATCGAAACCGAAGTCATCGCCACCTACCTGGAACGCTCAGGCGACTCCAAGACACTCCAAGCAGACGGAACTTATCTCGCCACCTCCCCGGAAGGACGTCGCGCGCCTTGCGCTCAAGACGCTTTTCTGACGATTGCTCAGAAGCTACAGCCCGAACCAGTCAGCGCCCCGAAGAAGAAGGCCCAAGGCAGATCCGTTCGACGGCTGCGTTAAAGCCCTCCGCGTCGCCGAGGATCTCCACCTCTAGGCGGACGAACATTAGCGGGATGGGCGGGCGAAAGCGCGCCTGCAGGCGGACGGCGTCCTTCTCGGTGGTGACGATCATCTCGGCCTTGGCCTGCATGGCCTGATCGAGAACCTCGTCAAGGTCTTCATCCGCAAAGGCATGGTGATCGAGAAAGCGGCGGTTGGCGACGATCTTGGCTCCCTGGTTGGTCAAGATCTCCTCGAAACGCTCCGGCGTCGCGATACCCGAGAAGGCTGCAATACGGCGGCCTTTGAGGTCCGACATCGGGAGGCGCTTAGGTCCGTCAACTTCGACGAGTTCGCAAGCACGGTGTGAGCAGGCGATAATCTCGGCCTTGGCATTGTGGCGACGAATGAGGCTGACGAGAGTCGGATCTGGCGGGCCAATGGACTTTGTCACGAAGACGTAGGAAGCTCGGCTTAGGTTGGAAATCGGCTCACGCAGGACACCACGAGGAAGCAACGAACCGTTACCAAACGGGTCACGGCTGTCGACAAGGAGCAGGTTAATCTGCCCGCGCAACGGAAGGTACTGAAGTCCATCGTCGAGCAGGATTGTATCAACGCCGAAGCGTCGAAGCGCAAAACGGCCACCCTCGACGCGGTCGCGATCGACGATGACGACGACGCCTTCGCCGCATAAATTCTGCGCGAGCATGTAAGGTTCGTCACCGGCCTCATCCGGGCCGACCAAGACCGACTTGCCGTCGGAAACCACGAGCGGATCGGGACGACTTCCTTGCGTCAGCCAACGCCAGAAACGCTTGAGCATCGAATCCGAAGCTCCTTTATAGCCGCGGGAAAGGATGGCGACTTTGCGTCCGCGCGCCGTCAGCACACGCGCCATCTTGAGCACGATGGGGGTTTTCCCGGTGCCGCCGACGGTAAGATTGCCCACGACTACGACTTTACAGCCAAGCGGCGTATCGCGAAAGAGCCGGTTACGATAGAGCCAGAGGCGCAGACGGACCAAGACCTCAAAAATCCATGAAAGGACCTTCAGGAAGGCTCCCAGCAAGGTCGCCCCGGGCCCCTTGCGACGCTCGTAGACTACGTCTACGGCATAGCTGGCCACGACCTCTCCCAGGGAGGAAAAGAACCCTCTGTGCTTCGCGGCCATGGACGAATTGATGCAAAGTTGTTTGACGAAGGCAACCATCCCGATTGAGAAGGACGACCCAGCGCCATGCTCGTACACCTGTTGCGCACCAAACTTCTCCGAGCCGAGGTCACCGCGGCCCGGCTCGATTACGAGGGCTCC
>CALQQQ010000006.1 GCA_943332745.1 Opitutus sp. GAS368
CCCGAATTCGCGACTATGGTCGCTGCAGCGGGTGTAGACGAGTTCGACGAGCACGCGGATGATCCGCGGGTTGTGGCGCAGCAGTCTTTCGACCTTGGCGCACACCGTTTCCTTCAGGGCGTCGGTGAGGTCCATATGGACCCCTGTCACGACGATCGGAGCACTTGTCATGTGTGTTGTGTTTTTTGGGGTGACGTGAGACTCTGCGCCCATGTCAAAGAACAAGACCGTCGATGAATTCTTCAGGAGTTTTTCCGTGGTCATCATATCAGGGGCTTCTTCCGGGATCGGACGCGCGATACTTTCGCGTATCAGTCATTCTGAGACCAAAGCCGCGGTGTTCAACCTTTCCAGGACGATACCGGAGGGGGTCCCGAATTCCCTGAACTTCACTCACCTTACCTGCGATCTCTCGCAACCTGCTGACATCGCGTCGGTTGTCTCTGAATTACAGAAACTAATGCCCCGAGAAGGCAGGATGCTACTGATTAATAATAGCGGCTTCGGTGCCTATGGAGAGTTTCCGACGCCAGGCGTCGACCACACCTTGAAGATGATCGACGTCAATGTGCGCGCGCCCGTCGAACTCACGGGCCGCCTATGGGACGAGTTGAAAGCGCGCGGCGGCATGGTCGCCACCGTAGCCTCGCTCGCCGGTTTTCAACCCACGCCGCTGATGACGACGTATGCCGCGACAAAATCCTTCATGCTCGACTGGAGCGTTGCGCTCGATGCCGAAGCGAAGCGACACGGCATCCGCTGCGTGGCAATCTGCCCCGGCCCGGTCTCAACGAATTTCTCCAAGGCAGCCGGCTTCGCGAGTTCGACCGGCCTCGGCGGTCAGACCTCGGAGGAATGTGCGGACGAAGCCGTGCGCGGCATGGCCGCATATCGCCCAGTCGTGGTCACAGGCTGGAAGCACAAGATCTTGGCCGTCTTCTCGGCACGTCTACCGAAGCCTTGGGCGGCCGCAATCGGCCTCCGCATGATCCAGCGGCTGCGCCTCGATCGCTTCGTCAAGAAGGCCTAGGCTTACTTCGCGCCGTCGAGCAGTTCGCGGGCGTGGGAGAGTGCAACCTTGCTGGCGCGATCGCCGAGCATACGGGCGAGCTCAGACTCGCGGTCCTTGCGCTTACCATGGACCGGGGCGATTTCGACCGTCGTCGACTTGTCATCCTGCGTTTTCGTCACGACGAGATGGGCATGGCCGAGCGCGGCGACCTGCGGGAGGTGCGTCACGCAGAAGACCTGGTGGCCCTTGCCGAGGGTGGCGAGTTCACGGCCGACCTGCGCGCCAATCTCGCCACCGACATTGGCGTCGACCTCGTCGAAGACCAGCACCGGAGTGCGGTCGACGGCAGCGAGCACGGTCTTCAACGCCAGCATCACGCGAGCGGCTTCGCCACTGGAAGCGATTTGGTCGAGCGGTAGGAGATCCTGGCCGGCATTTGGGCAGAAGAGGAAGCGGACCGCATCGGCTCCTTGGGGCCCGAGTTCGGCGACCCCGACTTCGATGCGCAGGTCGGCCTTCTTGAAGCCGAGCGAGCCCAGCATCTTGCGGGCGGCGGTGGCGAGTTTGTCGGCGGCCTTCGTGCGGGCGGCGCGCAGGGCTTCGGCTTGCTTGCGGAGATCCTTCTCCACCTTGGCCGCCTCGGTCTTGAGCTTCGCCACGCGGGCTTCGACGTCACCCTGCGAAGCCAAGCGTCGACGGAGCGCCTCGCGCTTCTCGCGGACCGCTTCGGCGCCAGGTCCATACTTACGACGGAATTCCAGCCAGAGGTTCATCTTCCCTTCGAGTTCGGCGGCGGACTCATCGTCGGAGGAGAGCCCGCGGCCCAGACGAGCGAAGTCGGCGCGGATGTCTTCGGCTTCGGCCGCGAGTGAATTCAGACGGTCGCGAAGCGCTTCGGCCTCGGCGTCGATACGGGCGATATCATCGCCGGCCTTGAGAAGTTTTGGCATCACCTCGCCGAGGCCATCGGAGCCGAGGCCGGACTCCAGCTGGCCGAGCAAGGCCGCGAGCTCCTGGGCCCGGGAAGAGCGGGCGTGGTCGCGTTCCAACTTCGTGATGGCCTCTTCAGAAAGGTCGAGCGAATCGAGCTTATCGAGCTGGGAGCGCAGGAAAGCTGCTTCGTCTTCGGAAAGACGTTCGGCCGTGGCGGCTTCGGCGGCTTCGCGGAGCAGATCATTGCGCAGGCGCCAGCCGGTACGATAAGTAGCGAGAGCGGAGGCCAAGCCCGCGTGTAGATCGAGCATCTCCAGCTGGGTCTCGGCGCGCATCAGCTTCTGTGGTTCGCCTGGGCCGTGGAAATCGATCCACAGTTCACCGAGCTGCTGAAGTTGTGTGAGCGTGGCCGAACCGCCGTTGATTGAGATTCGTCCTGCCTTGGTCGCATGGACCGAACGCTTCAGGATGAGCAGGCCGTCATCGCAGACTGGCAAGTCGAGGGACTTCAGGACCTCGTCGAAACGCTTGTCCCCTTCGGTCTCGAGTTCGGCTTCGACTGAGCATTCCTCGGAGCCCTTGCGGACGATTGTTTTCGCAGCGCGATTACCGGCGAGGAGCGAAAGCGCGCCGAGCAGGACGGACTTGCCCGCGCCGGTCTCACCCGTGACCACCGTGAAGCCCGAACCCAGTTCGAGCTCGGTGCGATCCATCAGGGCGAGGTCGCGGATTTGAAGGCGGCGGATCATGCGGAGGGACGGCTACCGAACAAAGCGGAGCCGACACGGACACAAGTAGAACCTGCGGCGACGGCGGATTCAAGGTCTCCGCTCATCCCCATCGACAATTCCGGGAGCGCCACGCCGAAGCGGGCGGCGAGGGAGTCGCGGCAAAGACGCAGTTCGGCGAAGGTGCGGTCGGCGACCGCGGGGTCATCAGAAAGAGGCGCGACGGCCATCAGCCCCTTCACGACCAAGGCCGGCTGGTCCAGTGCGGCCTCGAGCAGGCGGGGCGCATCAGCCAGGTCGCACCCGAACTTGGCGGGATCGTCGCCAGAATTGACTTGGATCAGCACCTCCCGGCGCAGCCCCATCTCGCCGGCCAGCCGGCCGAGGCGGGTGGCCAGTTCGGCGGAATCCACGGTCTGGATGACATCGAAGGCCTGCAGGGCCTGCTTGGCCTTATTGGACTGGAGGTGGCCGATGAGTTCCCAGCGGAGGTCGGCCGGGGCCAAGGGGCGCTTCTGGGCGGCCTCTTGGACGCGGTTCTCACCGACCGCTCTTAATCCATAGCCATAGGCAAGCAAAGCGGCCTCGACCGGATGGGTCTTGGTCACCGGCAGCAGGCGGACGGAAGCCGGATTGCGGCTTACCCGGGCACAGGCGGCCTGGATGCGGGCCAGCACCCCCTCGCAATGGGCCTTAAACTGGTCGGAGGAGACCATTTGAACCAGAGGGAGGGAGAACGGGCGGGGAGTCAACCAGTCGGGCTCCCTAGGCCGCCCAGGAGCCGGGACTCAGGATTAGCATCTCTACACTTGAAGCCATGACCCATTAGATTCATTAATCATGGAGTCTTTCATATCCATGCATATCGAGAACCTGAAGATCTTCCGCGACTTAGTGGACAACGAAAGTTTCTCCAAGGCCGCCAAGCTCAACGACATCACCCAGTCGGCCGTCAGCCAGCAGCTGCGCTCGATGGAAAAGCATTTTAATGTCCTGATCGTCGACCGTAGCCAGAAGCAGTTCCGGCTCACGCGCGAAGGCCGCAGCCTCTATGAGGCCGCCAAGGATATCCTCAACCGCTACGAACAGGTCGGCAGCGAGATGCAGGAGATGCGCAAGGTTGTCAGCGGCACCGTCCACATCTCGACCATCGTCTCGATTGGCCTCCATGAGCTCCCGCCGCACGTGAAATCGTTCATGCAGGAATTCCCGCACGTCAACGTGCGCGTCGAATACCGCCGCTCGAACCTCGTCTACGAGGACGTCATCTCGAACGCGGTGGACTTCGGTCTCGTCGCCTTCCCGCAGAAGACCCGCCAGGTCGAGATCATCCCCCTGATGGAAGACCAGCTCGTCGCCATCTGCTCGCCCAAGCACAAGCTCGCAGGCAAGAAGGAGATTGATCTTGCCGACCTGCAAGGAGGCAAGTTCATCGGCTTCGACCAAGATATCCCGACGCGCAAGGCGCTCGACCAGTTCTTTCGCGAGCAGCGCATCGAGCTCGAACCCTCCATGGAGTTCGACAACATCGAAACGCTCAAACGCGCGGTGGAAGTCGACGCTGGCGTGGCGCTCGTGCCCGAAGGCACCATCCGCCAAGAAGTCGAGCAAGGCACGCTCGTCATGCTACGCTTGCGGGACCGCCGTGTGGCCCGTCCGTTAGCCATTCTACATCGTAAAGGCCGCGTCCTGACGCCGGCCATGAAGCGCTTCATGACGCACCTCATGAACAGCGCCGGCAGCAAGCCAGCGGCCTGATCAGACGCGTCGGCGGGATGCCTGGGCCGCGACTGCGAAGCCAGGCAGGGCCTGCGCGCACAACAAGCCCAGTCCCAGCCAGAGCAACGCTTCACTCGGCGGAGAACGCAAGGCCGTGGCGGCGAGACCCCACCAGAGGAAAGCGCCGAATAAAGGCGGCCACGCGCGTCGCAACGCCGCGCGCGCGAGGGACCACGAACCCAACAACACAGCCGCGAGGGCAGCCGCCAGGGGAGCGGACAGGAGGCCGAGGGCGAAATAAGCGTACGCGACGAAACCTAACGCTACAACCAGCCCCGCGAGCACCGCGGCGTTCACGCGGAAATGCGTGGGGAGCAGGTACAGCCTCACCCGATGGGCGTGCAGGTAATACGCTGAGGCGACGATCCCCATGATCAACGTGAGCGTCCAGATATAGCGCGGGCCGCTGATTGGGATCGCGAATTGCAGGATCGCCCATTGGGCCAGGAAACACTTCGCGAGGATGAGCGACCAGAGGGCACCGAGCCGATCGGTCACCAACGACTCACGGTAGGCACGCTCAACGGAGAGCGAAAGCTCGGTATCCTGGGCGGGGGGGAGAGAAGTGACGGGCATGGGCTACCTCGCCCACAACTTGAGACTGCGGATCGCGACCGCAACCGGCGGAGGCACTTCTTTTTCCCAGCCGCCCTCATTCTTGCGGATACGTTCAGCCAAGGTGCGCGGCTGGCAGGCCATCGCCTGGGGGTCCGCCCCCGTGATGGGCACCAGGAAGCCGTTGTTGAGCAGATGCTGGAACAGGCCGGCCACCGAGGGGCGCATCTGGATGGCGGAAGCGGTGACGACCGAATCTTCGGCGACGCTGTAGCTCTCTGGGAAGCAAACCTTACAGGCGACCGGATCGAGAATCAGGCGGCGGAGCTGATCCCCTCGCATCGGGTAGACCATGACGCGGACCCCATCCTTAAAGAGACGGCCGCAGGATTCCAGAACGCCCCCTTCGAGGTGGGTGTAGTGCTCGGGATTAAAGAGGTCGACGAGGTTGTTCATGCCCGCCACCAGCGTGATGCTCCCCGTGGTGTGCAGCCGGAAGTAGGCCGGGAGACGGTACCAGCCGCGATGGCGCGTCACCAGGAGGGGATGCTGCATCGCACCCACGAGGCGGATGCGGTCGATGAGTTCGGATTCAGGGTGCGGGTCGGAGCCGATGCACATCTCGAACAGCGGGACCACGTCCTTGCCGCCCTCGGGCAGGGCACGCAAAGCGCAGGCTAACATATCGACGTTGACGATGGAGACCGGACGGAAAGTGCCGCGGGCGACCAAGACCGAACGCTTATAGAAGTATTCGCTCGGGACCTGCGGATCGCCTTCCGGACCAAAGAGCACGGCATCCGTAAGGCCGAGGCGGACGAGCCGCAGGGCGGCCGCGCGATTATCGAAGGCACCGAAAGCAGGGCCACTGAAATGAACGAACTCGACCTCAACGCGGCCGGCGCCCACTTCGTCAACCAAGGCGTTGAGGAAGTTGTCGACGCTATCGCACGTGTTGAGGGCGGCGTGGATGAGATTCACGCCGACGGCGCCGAGGGCGTCCTGCTGACGGTCTGCATCCTTGTCCCAAAGACGGAGATGGAGGATCACTTCGCTTGGCTCAGCCTGAGGCCGATCCTGGAAGCGGATACCAATCCAGGAGTGCCCCTGCCCTTTGCCATCATGAGGGGTCGTCGCCACCGTGTCGGCGAAGGCGAAGAAGCGGGTCACCGGTCCGCGTTCAGCCTTCAGACGATCGACGAGGAGTCCGTACTCGTGGTCAAGCATCTGCTCGAGCCGCTGACGGGAGACATAGCGCAGAGGGTGGCCATAAATCGCGTCGCTGACGCGCATATCATAGGCGGAAATACTCTTTGCCACCGTACCCGAGGCTCCGCCGGACTTGAAGAAGTGCCGGACCACTTCCTGCCCAGCCCCGATCTCGGCAAAGGCCCCGTAGGCCGACCGATCGAGATTGATGGCCAACGCCTTGCGGGAAGTGCCGGCGCCGGCCGAGGACGTGTTCTCTGACATAGCCAGAAACTAGCCCCCGAGACGGGCGGCATCGAGAGGAAAGAGGGAATCAAAAATGAGCTTTTGATTGGCGAAAAGGAGACACGAAAGCATCATTTCAATGACACCCCCCCTTTGCCCCTCCCATGAAAGATTTCTTCAAGTCTGTCTTCGCCTCCGCGCTCGGCACCTTCCTCGCCATCGCCATCGGAGGCTTCGCGTTAATCGTCCTCATCGTCTCGCTCGCGAGTTCGGCTGGCGGCAATCACGACTCCGCCACGGTCTCCGTGAAGCCCAAGACGATGCTCGTGATTGGTGGCGACCTGACGATCAACGATACGCCTGCGCATGGTGCCCCAGGCTTGGATATCTTCCTACTCGGAGGCAATGGGCCGGAAGTGGATCTGCTTCGCGCGCTAGAAGCGATCGACCTCGCGGCCAAAGACCGGAACATCGCTGGCATCTTACTGAACGGCGGCGTCTCCGCAGGCGTGACCCAGAAGGCTGAGATCCGCAAGGCCATCGCCGCCTTCAAGGCTAGCGGCAAGCCGGTGCTGGCGTGGGTCGAGAACGGCTCGCAGGGTGAGTACTACCTCTCCAGTGTAGCGGATAAGGTCTACGTCCACACAGCGGGAGAAATCGAGCTGAAGGGGCTTTCCTCCTACCACATGTATTTCGGTGAGACCTTGAAACTGCTGGGGGTCGGCGTCCAGGTGACGAAAGTAGGTAAGTATAAATCAGCCGTTGAACCTTATATTGGCGGCGCCATGAGCGAGCCCGCGCGAGAACAATCGGCAGCACTCATGGGGGGTATCTGGAAGCGAATCCTCGGCGAGATGGCCAAGTCCCGGGCGATGACCACGCCGACATTAGCCAGGATCGCGGATTCCGCGGGCATCTTTAGTGCCGCTAAAGCCGTTGAGCTCAAACTGGCCGACAAGACGATGCATCGCGATGAACTGGTCAAGCAGGTCATCGCCGCGGGCGCCGGAGCGGATGAGTCTGGTACGTCTTTCCTGCAGGTCAGCCTGCATCGTTACGCCGGCAAGGTCAGGCTGCCCCATGGCGGCGGACGCATCGCGATTGTCTACGCCGAAGGTGAGATTGTCGACGGTTGGGGCGCACCGGGCGACGTGGGCGGCGACCGCCTGGCCCGCGACCTGCGCCTGCTGCGCGGCGATAAGCGTATCAAGGCGGTAGTTTTGCGCGTCAATAGTCCCGGAGGTTCGGCGTTCGCCAGCGACGTGGTCGCCCGGGAAGTCGGCCTGCTCCGAAAAAAAGACATCCCAGTGGTCGTCTCGATGGGCGATGTCGCCGCGAGCGGGGGCTACTATATTGCTGCCAAGGCGAACCTCATCATGGCGGACCCTTCCACCATCACTGGTTCGATTGGAGTGTTTGGATTGCATCTCAACTACGGGGAACTCGCCAAGAAGGTTAACCTCGGGACGGACGGAGTGAAGACCGCCCGATTCGCCGACCTACTCGCCGAGCACCGTGCCGCGACGCCCGAAGAACTGGCCATCGTCCAGACGTCGGTGGACGGCACCTACGAGGAGTTCCTTCGCATCGTTGCCGAGGGCCGCGGCCTAAAGCGCGACGGGGTCCATGAGATTGCCCAAGGACGCGTCTGGCTCGGTGAGGACGCTAAAGGTCTCCGCCTGGTCGACAAACTGGGTGGGCTGCGCGACGCCATCAAAGAGGCCAAGCTCTTGGCCAAGCTTGATCAGGCCGAGCTGATCCAAGTGCCGGCGCTTCACTCCGGCAGGGATAACCTGCTCCAGAAAATGCTGTCCGACGACCAAGATGATTCCCCGCTCTTCGCCAAGGCTTCGGTCGACCCGGCTAAGGAGTTCCTGAAGGCGAACGCCAAGTGGCTAAGGGCTATCCGGGTGCTGAACGACCCCAAGGGCGTCTACCTCACCTGCCCAATCCTGCCGGACCGACGCTGATCCGCCTCAAGGCTGTTTCGGCATCTGGGCGCGAGCCTCAGGCAACCATCCCTGGAGCTGCTTCACGCGGGTCGTATCCGAGGGGTGCGTAGAGAGGAACTCGGGGGTCTTGCTGCCGGCCTTCGCGAACCGGGCCCAGAAGGCGGGTGCAGCGGCCGGATCGTAACCCGAGCGGGCCATGAAGAGCAGGCCGAGACGATCGGCTTCGGATTCATGACTCCGGCTGAAAGGTAGCAGGATGCCATACTGGGCACCGACCCCCACCGCGGCCATCCAGGAGGAACGGGTCTTGGCGGAGGAATTCTTCGTAGCTTCGTCGGCGACGGCGGCGGCGAGCGCGACGCCCATGACCTGCGAGACGCGCTCGGAACCGTGGCGACAAATGACGTGCGCGACTTCATGGCCAAGGATTACGGCGATGTCAGCATCTGTCGGGGCGTAGGCGAACATCCCAGAGTTAAAACCAATCTTTCCGCCGGGCATGGCGAAAGCGTTGGGCGCTGTGTCATTGATGATAGCGAATTCCCACTTTGACGAAGGCGGCAGCACGCCAGCCTTATCGTCGCGGCGCGCGGCGGCCACAATCTTGAGACCGATCTCCTTAAGCTTCGGCAGACGGGGGTCGGCGGGGAGCTTCTTCATCTTCGAAAACTCCGAAGCCGACATCGAGGCGACCTCAGACTCGTCGACCAAGATGAATTGGGAGCGACCCGTGATGGGCACATTCTGGCAACCGATGAAGGCAAGCGCGGGGAAAAGGAGGAGGAGCGGGCGCATGGGTGGGAAAGAGCGGGGGTCAGGACTTCGCCGACCCTTCGTCCACCGAACGGCCGCGGGGTTCGTCGACGTAATACTTACGGTAGGAGGAGTCGTACGAGTCCGTGTAGGCCGAGGCCATGCGGAGTGACATGGAATTGAGCACAACTCCAAACAGCGGGGCCTGTGCCTCCCGTAAGCGCGCAAGGCACGATACGGCGTTCCGCAGGTTGACGGAGTTATAACGGACGACGTAAATCACTCCGTCGACTTTCGGGAGCAGGTGAAGCGCGTCGGAGACCGCGCCGATGGGCGGAGAGTCGATGAAGATGCGGTCGTAGCGCGAACGCATCTCGTCGATCATCGCCAAGAACCTTGGATTATTGATAACCTGGGTGGGATTCTTGCAACTAAGTCCCACCGGCAGAACGTCCAGTCCGGGAGCGACGTCATGGACGATGGCTTCCTCGAGCGTCGTCTCGCCATTGAACCACTTGCTGAGCCCGCCGTCGCCGGTAAAGCCGAGGGACGGACCGACGTTTGGCAGGCGCAGGTCGGCATCGATGACTAGGATGCGCTCGGCATGCTGGGCGAAGATCAGGGCGAGGTTCGTGGCGACGAAAGTCTTCCCTTCGCTGGGACGCGTGGAGGTCACCAGAAAGACGCGCGCCTTGGAGACGGCCGGATTGACCTTCAACGCCGAGTAAATCGAGCGGACGGCCTCGGTGGCGATGCGATCCTTATCCTGACGCGCCAGTAAGGCACGGTCCGGACCAGAGGTTCCGGCGACGCGAGGAATGGTGCCGATGAGCGGCAGGCCGAGCGAATTCTCGACGTCCTTCACCGACTTGATGCGGTCGTCCAAGGTGCCAATGACGATGATGAGAACGATGCCGAACAGTAGGCCGGCACCGACGCCGACCAGCGCGTTGAAGTAATAGTTCTTGTTAATCGGTTTATCCGAGACGGAGGGCATATCCATAATGCGGATGGATGTACTCGTGCCGGAAGTCGACGAACGCAGCTTGGCTTCCTCGTAACTGAGCTTCATGCGACTAAGGAATTCCTCATTGGCCTTGATGTCCTTATCCACGCGCTCGAGGTCAACATTGGCGGCCTGCAACTTGGAAATCTCCTCTTCCTTAGCGACGAGGTTCCGCAGGATGGCCTCATGGCGCGCCTTTGCGTTATCTAGCGCACCGCGGCGAGACTTGATCGCCTGAAGAACCGCTTCCTTAAGCTGGTTGTCCACCTGCTTGAGGGCTTCTCGTTCGGCCACAAGCTTGGGGTGTTGGTCGGTGTAAGTCTCGGTCATCTGGCTGACACGAATCTTGGAGGCGCTAATCGCGATCTGCGCCGCGGCGACGTCGCTGTCAGCGCGGATCTGAGGGATGTCGCCGACCGGCCGGCCTTCCTTCTCATAGGCGATGATGAGGGAGACCAAGATTTCGTTCTCGTCGATCTGCTTGCGGGTTTCCTCGCGATCCTTGACGAGTACCGAACGTTCGGTCGTGAGCGTGTTCGTGTCCTTGGCGATGGACAGGAGTTTCTGGCTTCTGATTAATTCATTTTTCTGTTCGAAAAGACGGCGGACCTTGTCTTCGAGGGTCTCAATCTCGATACGGGCTTTCTCGACAAGCGGATTGGTCACCATCAAGCGGTCATTCTCACTGAACGTCTGGATGGAGTCGCAGAACAACCGTGCGATCTGACGGGCGAGGTCGCGGTTGGGGTGCGTGAAGTCGACATTGATCACCAACGTCTGGCGCTGTGGATTGATTCCGCGCTGCTTGGCGAAGACCTCCTGCTCTGTGAGCGGGCCGGAGAAGATGTTGCCAGCTTGATAGGGTTCGAGCACGAGTTTGCGCTCGGCGGCGGTCAGCCGCTTGGAGACGCCTTCGATGATATTCGCGCTGCGCATCGCTTCGACGGCGGTGAAAAAGTCGTCGTTCGAGACGATCTTAAAGTTGTCGTCGGCGGCCGAGGAGCCTCCGTTGATATTGGGGGCCAGGCGGAAGACGCGCAGGCGGCCGGTCGCGCGATATTCGGGCGTTGTGTTGTAGGTGTTGAGGAGAGCCAGCGTCAGGAAAACGAGGGAGGAGAGGATGATCCACCAATAACGCTCCCGGAGCATCAAGAGGTAGTTCTGAATCGGATTAGTATCCCCTGCCCCGGTCCGGCCATAGCCGCCATAGTTACCATATCCCTGATTGCCCGCCCCGTAGCTGCCATAACCGGCGCCATAGCCGCCATAAGAACCATAGCCGCGGTTGCCGCCGCGCGTCGCGTCGGGCGCTTGGCCGTCGGGGGAAGGTTCCGGATTGGCCATAGGAAAAGATTAGATGCGGCTGTCGCGGACGTAGATCTGATCTTCGTCCTCCAGTACAAAATCCGGCTCATCGCCGTCGTCGATACGACGGACGTCCTTGGTAATCACCAGCGGCGTCCCTTCGCGCGTACGCTTGATCGCCACATCGGAACGATTACCCCGGGGGAGCACTCCGCCGGCCATCGCCAAGGCTCGACCAAGGGTCAAGGTCTCCTCCGGAGGGATGGAGACTGGACCGGGCTTACCGACATAGCCGGAGACATAGACCCGGCGTTCGGCGTAACTCACGATCGAGATCGTGACCTGGGGCTTCTTGAAGTAGACTTTGAACTGGTTGGAGAGCTCGACTTGGGCCTGCGTCAGGGTGAGACCGGAGACTGGAACGAGCTTCTTCAGGAAAGGAATGTCAACGGTGCCGTCCGAGTTGATGCGGCGTTCAATCTGCGTGTCAGGCTCGTTGATGACCAGAACGCGGATGAAGTCCCGCGGACGGAGACGGTAGCTGTTCTGGCGTTCGGCGGGTTCGGCCTGCTGCGTCGGCGTCGCGACGACATACCCAGTGGGAAGGCTGGCGGGCGATACCTTGGATTCGCCGGACACGGCGACCGGCGGGGGCACAACGGGAGCTGTGGCGGAATCGACAGAAGCACCGCGGCCGATGGTGAGGACATTTTCGGGCTCAAAGGCAGCGGCCGAGACGGGCGCGGTCCGGGTAGGGGCGCAAGCCGCGAGAAGGATGGCGGCACCGAATACGCCGCAGAGTCTTTTCAAGACGGAAGCCATGGGAGAAATTAAGGTGACCGTGAGTGCCGGCCTTCCGCTACTGACCGCCCGGAAAGCCGCTAGAGCCAGTCTCAGTAGCGGAAGGCGGCCGACAGCGTGAACGTGTTCGAGGTGAAGGTCGACGCGGCGGTGGAGGACGAGGAGTCGGTCAGATTGTAGCCGGCTTGGAAGCTGAGGTGATTCGAGTACTTGTAGTCAGCGCCAAGGGTATACACGTACGTGTTGACCGGAGTCGTACCGGACATGACATCACTCTTGGTAGCGCCGAGATTGAAGCTGAGATCCTCGGCGGCGGTGTAGGCCAAGCCGTAGGTGTAGTTCTTCGTGGCCATCTGGGTGCCGGTAGACGATGCGGTAACATCGCGGGACAGCGTCAGGGACTGGCTGATTCGCTCGGTCAAAGCGTGGCTGAGGCTAACCGAGTAGGAGAAGTCCGTATCATTGGCCAGGTTATCGAAGTGGAACTGCGAGTATCCAATGCGGATATTTCCGTTAAGCTTGCCCGACTCAGTGAGTTGACCCTTGAGGGTCAGTCCGGCGAAGTCCTTGATGAGCTGCTTGTGCGCCAAGGCCTGCTGGGCGATGTTGGAACTAAAGTAAGGAGCAGCCGAATAATCCGAGACATCATGCTGCAGGACGAGGCCGAAGCTGAGCTTCTCGAAGGCCTGGTAATCGAAGGAAAGCGGAATGGAATTGGTGTTCAGCTCCGTCAGGGAATTGGTGTTATAGTTGGAATTGCCGCCCGACACGACGATGGTCGGGTTGAGGTAGTGATTGAAGGTGTTGGTGAAGCCAAGGCCGACGCTAAGCTTCTCGGTAACTTTATAGTCAGCGCGGAGGGCGTGGCTGTAATTGGCCTGGCGGACGAGCGTGGCGCCCAGGAGGGCTCCATCGACGCCGTTCTGGATGAGGTCATCGTTACGGGCGGTCACGCGATAGGAGGAGTCGACCGAAAGCGAAAGCGGGCCGCCGTCGGCGAAGCGAATGGAAGCGCTCAGCGAGTCTCGGGAGTCCTCGAGGTCGGCAAGCGCGGCATCCGTAAAGTTGACGAAGGTACGCTTGGCGGACAGATTGACCGACAGGGCGGAATCCTTGCCGTACTCGAGAAGGAAGCCCGGAGTGAGGGTCAAGTTGGTTGCCGACTTCTTAATCGCACCGGAAAAAAGGTTATCGGTGACCTCCACGCCGGCGGCGCTGTCGAAGTAGATGTCGCAGTCGTTACCGATCTGCACGAGCGGCGAGGTGGGAATCCAATTGGCGCCCTGGACC
>CALQQQ010000007.1 GCA_943332745.1 Opitutus sp. GAS368
GTAGTCGCATCGACCGCCTGATGGAGCGCGCCTGCGATATGAACATGCGCGCGGTGGCGATCACCGACCACGGCAACCTCTTCGGGCTCTTCGATTTCTGGAACGAGGCCAAGCAGCGCTCCAAGGGCGATGTGAAGCTCAAGCCGCTCCTCGGCTGCGAGCTCTACCTCGTCTGGGACCACGCCCTCACCGACAAGCCCGATCGCCGCGAGCACAAGTACTTCCACATGGGCGTGCTCGCCCGGAATTTCAAAGGCTACCAGAACCTCACCAAGCTCGTCTCCGACGCGCACGTCCGCGGACTGCACTATAAGCCGCGCACCGACCTCGAGCAGCTCGCCAAGCACGCCGACGGCCTGATCGGTTTCTCCGGCTGCCTCCAGGGCGTCATCCCGCAGGCGCTCCTCCGCGGCGACTACGAAGCCGCCCGCAAGGCCTGCGGCAAGTTCGTCGAGATCTTCGGCCGCGAGAACTTCGTCATCGAGCTGATGGACCACGGCCTCGAGGAGCAGAAGCGCATCATCGCCGACCTCCTCAAGCTCGCCGGCGAGTTCCAGCTCCGCGTGGTCGCCACTAACGACGTCCACTACGTCGACGCCAGCGATTCCGTCGCGCACGACGCGATGCTCTGCATCCAGACCGGCGCCCGCCTGGCCGACGAGCGTCGCATGCGCTATTCCGCCACGGAGTTCTACCTCAAGAGCGAAGCCGAGATGCTCCGTGTTTTCGGCGAAGTCCCCGAATCCATCAAGAACACCGTCGCCATCGCCGAGATGTGTGACGTCAAGCTGCCCGTCGGCCAGAACAACTACCCCGTCTACATCTTCAGCGAAGGCGTGAAGCCCAAGGCCTCCGACAAGATCGACGAAATCCTGGACGGCTACGAGAAGCTCAAGAACGGCCTGCTAGTCTCCGCTGGCAAGCCGGGCGACTTCGTCATCGAAGCCGAGAAACGCAAGGCCATGCGGGCCAATGGCTCCTACCTGCTCGAGCAGGTGAAGGCCGGCCTGAAGGAGCGCTACGGCGTAGACTACGACGACGCGAAGGCCTGGAAGGACGAGAAGATTCCGGGTGTCGGCAAGACCAGCCCAGCCGAGCTCTGCCGCCGCGTCGACTACGAGATGGGCGTCATCGCCGGCACGGGCTTCGTCGACTACTTCCTCATCGTCTGGGACTTCATCGACTGGTCGCGTCGCCATGACATCCCCGTCGGCCCAGGCCGAGGCTCGGGCGCCGGCTCGATCGTGGCGTACTGCCTCAAGATCACCGACATCGATCCGATCCGCTTCGGTTTGCTCTTCGAACGCTTCCTGAATCCCGAGCGCGTCTCCGCGCCCGACTTCGACATCGACTTCTGCATGCGACGTCGCGACGAGGTCGTCGGCTACGTCCGCAAGAAGTATGGCGAAGACCGCGTCGCCAACATCATCACCTTCGGCACCTTCGGCGCCAAGATGGTGGTGCGCGACCTCGCCCGCATCCGCGACCTGCCGTTCATCGAGACCAACCGCCTCGCCAAGCTGGTCCCGGACGACATTAATATCTCGCTCGAGGACGCGCTGAAGAAGTCCAACGAACTCCGCGAGGAAGTCGCGATCAACCCACAAGCCGCCAGCATCATCGAGACCGGCCGCGTCATCGAGGGCATGGTGCGCAACTCCGGCAAGCACGCGTGCGGTATGATCATCGCTGACCGCCCGCTCACCGACATCATCCCCGTGACGATGCAGGAAGGTGACCTGACGACCCAGTACGCCAAGGACCCGGTCGAGAAGCTCGGCCTGCTGAAGATGGACTTCCTGGGCCTCAAAACGCTCACCATCATCGACGACGCCCAGAAGCTCGTGCGCAAGCATCGCCGCCAGGCGGATTTTGACATCGAAAAACTCGGCTTCGATGACGCCAAGACCTTCGCGCTCCTCAACGAGGCGAAGACCATCGGAGTGTTCCAGCTGGAATCCGGCGGCATGCAGTCGCTATGCCGTAAGTTCCGCATCTCCGCTATCGACGAGATTGTCGCGCTCATCGCGCTCTACCGTCCCGGCCCGATGCAGTTCATCGGCGACTACATCAAGGGCAAGGACGACCCCACCTTCGTCAAGTACGCGCACCCGCTCCTCGAGAAGGTCGCCAAGGAGACCTATGGCATCTTGGTCTACCAGGAACAGGTCATGGAAGCCGCCCGCGTGATCGCCGGCTACACCCTTGGTGGCGCCGACATGCTCCGCCGCGCGATGGGCAAGAAGATCCGCGAGGAGATGGAGCAGCAACGCTCCATCTTCATCGAAGGCGCCAAGACGACCAACAACATCGACAAGAAGAAGGCCGAAGAGATCTTCGCCACCCTAGAGAAGTTCGCCGAGTACGGCTTTAACAAGTCACACTCCGCCGCGTACGCCATCCTCTCGTATCGCACCGCCTACCTAAAGGCCAACTACCCAGTCGAGTTCATGGCTGCGGTGCTGACCTCCGAACAGGGTAACGCCGACAAGCTCGCCGAATTCATGGGCGAAGTCGAAGCCCTCGGCATGAAGGCCCTCGGACCGGACGTGAACCAGTCCGACACCGACTTCACGCCGGTCATCAAGGACAACGCCATCCGCTTCGGCCTCGGCGCCATCAAGGGCGTCGGCGAACAGGCCGCGCGTAACATCGTCGCCGAGCGCGAGAAGAATGGCCCTTACAAAGACTTCGGCGACTTCGTCGGCCGCCTAGGCGAGTTCGATCTTAATTCCCGCACGTTGGACTGCCTCGTGCGCGCCGGCGCCTTTGACTTCACTGGCGAAGACCGTCGCCACCTCGTCGACTCCATCGAGTCCGTCCGTCGCCACTTCGCCGGCGAGCGCAAGGAACGCGCCAGCGGCCAGGGTTCACTCTTCGACATGCTCGGGGCTGAGGACGCCGGCGCCGCGCGCCCGACTGATCTCGTCCTCCGCAAGTCGGAGAAGATGCCCAAGCTCGAGATGCTCAACAGCGAGAAGGCCCTGCTCGGCTTCTACCTCAGCGGCCACCCCCTCGCCGACTACCATGGACTGGACGAAGCCATCGCCACGCTGACCGTCACACCGGACCGAATCGAGCTCGACAAGAAGGAGCGCCACACCGTCCGTGTCTGCGGCATTGTCGGCGCCCTCGAGAAGAAGATCTCCAAGAAGGATAACCGCCCGTGGGCGCTCTTCACCGTCGCCTCCCGCTCCGTGACGATCCCGGTGATGATGTTCTCTGAAGCCTATGATGCTGCCGCGCAGATCAAGGACGGCGAACTCCCCCTGCTCATGGATGGCTCGCATGTCATCGTCGACGCCCGCCTCAACTTCCGTGAAGAACGCGGCGAGTGGTCGCTCAGCGCGCACGCCATCACCCCGCTGCGCCGTGCCCCGGGACTCATCAAGAAGATCCTCTTCGCCCTCAAGCCTGGCCCTGAGGCCGGCGACTTCCTCGAGAAGATCGTGGCGCACACCCGCAAGGTGGACGGCACGACCATCGTCCAAGTCGGCTTCATCCAGCCTGATGGCCGGGTGCTCGTGGCTGAAGCCGCCCGCGGTATGACCACGCGTTTCGACACCGAGACCTACGGCACCTTTGGTCGCCACCCCGCGTGCGCCGGCGTCCAGATCGAGCCCATCGCGCCGACCCAGGCGCCCCAGCGCAAGTACGGCCCGCGGGCCTGAGCACGCTCAGCGGCCAGGGGCAACGCTATGCCTCAGGCCGATTGGCGGCGAAGAACCGAGACCTGCCCGCGACGGGCGACGACCTTGAAGCCCGCTTTCAAGATTTCCGCGAGCACCTCCGTATGCGGGACGATTCTCCCGCCCGAACGAACCTGATGACACTCGACGATGATGCCGTCGAAGTGGCGCAGGGCTTCAGCCTGATGCTGGGCGAGCTCCCATTCCATCCCCTCGATATCCATCACTAGCCACGCGGTGACCGGCAGGCGGTGCCGGGCAATGGCCCCCGCCAGCGACACCGCAGGCACACGTATCAGCGACTTTGCGGATTCATCGGCGACCGCACCCCCCTGCGTGTATTCCGGGGACCAATCGAAAGAGACCTCATCGATACCTTCGGCGGCGATGGCGCAGTGCACTAACTCCCAAGTCGCTGAGGGGTGATTACGGGCTACCACCTGCCGAGCGACTTCGGTCAAAGGGCCCACCGCCTCATAGGAAATGAGCCGGGACGGCTGGCGCCCAAGGATGATAGAAGACACGATCCCTAGGCTCGCACCCAACTCCAAGACTTCGACGCCGGCAGGCAGATAGGCCTGGATATAGCGTGCCTCTTTGGCTTCGTAGGAAAGTGCGTCCAACTGACCGAGTACCACCTTGGAGGGCACAAGCGCCAAAGGCACCTCGACGCCGAACAGACGGGGGTCGCCGCAATATCCGCAGGCGCGGGCTAGGGCTAAGGCGCGCCATCTTATGGAAGACCATATACGCATCAGAGACGTAAGGGTTGATAAACCAAGCGGAGCTTTTATCCATCCTATTCATACCTTCACCGCATGCCGCTTATCTACGTCATTAACCTAGATCGTGACGTCAACCGGATGGCTTCGATTACGAGCAGCCTACAAGCCCTCGGACTGCCTTTCCAGCGGCTATCCGCGGTACTCGGCAAGGAAGTGCCGGCATGGGAGAGCCTGGTTGATGCGAAGCGCTACGGCGTCCGTAATCGGCGACCGATGCCGAAGCCGAGCGAAGTCGGCTGCTATCTTAGCCACCTGAAGGCGATGGAGGAGTTCATCAGGACAGAGGAGCCATGGTGCCTGATTCTTGAAGACGACGTGGAAGTCCGGCCGGAGTGCGTCGAAGTGCTTGCGGCCTTAAGTCAGGCCGATGACTGGGATCTGGTGAAGTTTTTCTGTTTTCACTCGGGCATGCCGATACGTAAACGCACGCTGTCGACGACCCACCATCTCGTCGTACACCTAACCCGCACGACCTCCTCCGCCGCCTATGCGGTGAACCGCAAGGCAGCCGAAATTCTTCTGCGCAGCATGCGGCCCATCACAGAGCAAGTCGACCATGCGCTTGAGCGACCGTGGGAGACCGGCCTGCGTATCCGGGCGGTCCGGCCGCTGCCCGTCGTGCTTGCTCCCGTTGCGGTCGAAACAACAATCGGGTACGCCGATCGTCGCGCCCGACTATCGCCACGGCGGGCGATCCGGCTGTTACTTTCCAGAGTGGATAAAGAAGTTCGCCGGTTCGCTAACGGCTTGGCTGAAGGCATCCTGCGATGATTTAACGGGGGCCGCGTTATTTCGCGCCGCGGAAACGTTTACCCGACAAGCTGTCGGCACCATGACTTGAAGCCGTAACGCTTCAGGTAATGCCATTGGCTCGCACACGTGAAGACGGTCTTATAACGGATCCGTCGCAAAGCGCCCCGTAGGCCGCGTGCTGGCCGGGCGCCGATGGTGGAAGTCGTCCCGGTCGCATCACCATCCAGTACCAGGGGCGGCCGCACATAGAGAATCTCCAAGCCATGTTCCCACCAATGTTTGAGATGCACGTCGACCGGCCGATGGAAAGGATGCGCCGACTTCAGGAACTTGCGGGCGCCCTCCAGCGACCAGAGCTGGGCGGCTGTTCGCGAAGGCGGACGGCGGTGGCGATAGAGTTTCTGGCCGCCGGGAGTGACCGCCACCAGTTCACCGCCGTGGAGTTGTCCCTCAATCTTGATCAGGTCGGCCGAGGGTCCTGGCATGGCCAATAGGTCCGCCAATCGCCCTGCGAAATCATCGGCGAGTAGAAAATCATCCTCCAACACTAGGGCGCGAGGCCAGCCCTCCCGGACAATGCGCTCGGCGGCGGAGACATGGCTAAGGAAGCAGCCAATTTCGCCGGGTGAAAGCGGCTTGAAGAACGCCGCTGGCTTCCACGGTGCGAGCCGCGCGAGCTCATCCTTCGGTAAGATGCGCCCGTCTGACGCCTCATGGCGCTCGAACGCTAGCCCATAGCCACGCAACTCCTCCGAGACCTTCGCCCAGCGCGCGGTCGAGCCGGCAAGATTGATCACCAGGATCGGACAGGTGCGAGGCGGCGTGCTCGAATGGACGCTCATGGTTGCGGATGTTGAGCCGTGTGTGCGACTGACGCCAGACCAGACCGAAGCCTGATTTGTTTGCCAACCCGGAGACCCCGCCCATCTTGAGCACGCATTCATGGCCCCGCTTCGCATCGCATTCTCCGATTGGATCGGCGAGACCCACCCCGCGGTGGAACGGATGCTACGAGTACTGGCCTCCCGCCGAGAAGTCGCCCGGGCTGACTTCGCTGAGGCCGACATGCTGATCTACTCGGACTTCGGCGAACGCCACTGGGACTTCCAAGGCCTAAAGGTCTACCTGACCGGGGAGAATATGCTGCCGGACTTCGACCAGTGCGACCTCGCTTACACTCCGGTCGAAATCGCAGGGGACCCGCGGGCGGTCCGCTTTCCATATTACGCCCAGGTGCTGCCTGAACTTGGCTCACTTGTCCGGCCAGCCGATTATGACGCCCGCTCTTACTTAGGTCGTCCGGGCTTCGCCTGTTTTGTCGCCAGCAATGCCCGCGGTCCGGAACGTAACCGGTTCTTCCGCGCCCTGCACCGCCGCCGCCCGCTCGTCTCCGCGGGCCGCCACTTCAATACCACGGGGAAGCCCTTGGCGGACAAGCTGAGCCTCCTGCGGGGTTTTCGTTTCAACCTCGCCTTCGAGAACAGTAGCTCGCCCGGCTACGTCACGGAAAAGCTCGTGGAGCCGCTGCTCTCGGGCTGTATCCCGATCTACTGGGGCGACCCGGAAGTCGGCCGCGAATTCAATCCCGGATGCATGATCAATGTGGCGGACTTCCCCTCGGACCAGGCCGCCATCGACCATATTCTCGCGGTCGACTCCGATCCGCAGGCCCGCCTCGCGCTACTCGCGGCCCCGCCCTTCCGCAACAACCGCGAGCCTATCTGTCTGTCGGATGAATATCTCGTCGCGCCCCTGCTCGCCCTACTCGACGCAGGCACCCAACCCGGGGCGCGGCACTACCGCCACCGGTCACTCCGCGAGCACACCCACGTTTCGCCGCTACGGCAACGTCTCTCGAGCCTGCGTTGTCGCCTCGATGGCCTGCTCTGGAAGCTGGGTCTGCGCTAGGTCGCTGGATAATTCGGGTTGAAACAAGCGGTGCGGCGGGGAGACTGCCGCCAGCCCCATGAACGCATCCATCCTGGCCTTTGGCGAGCTCCGCGCCTCGCTTCTGCAACGCATCGTCCTCGGCCTGGTTCGGATTCCGCCACTTTACCGGGGCTCGCTCCGCCCGCTGTGGGTCAAACTCCTGAACGCGCTCCGCTCTGGGCCGGTCGACGTCGAGTCGGTCTTTGGTCGATTCCGCGTCTACCCCACGACCAACCTCGTCGACAGCGCCCTGCTAATCCATCCGTGCTACAACCAGGAAGAGATCGACTTCCTCAAAGCTGGGACGGCTCCTGGCGGCACGTTCGTCGACGTCGGTGCCAACATCGGCCTATACTCGGTCGCCCTCGGCAATTTTCTCAAGCCAGGCGGTCGCGTCGTCTCCATCGAACCTAATCCTGTCTGCGTAGGCCGCCTGCGCCACAACCTTGCGCTTAACGGCCTAGACCCCGCGGGGGTCTTCGACGTCGGCGTCGGCGACTTCGACGGTAAAGCCAAGCTTGTCATTCTCCGAAATGACCTCGCCATCGCGCACATCGTCCGCGACGACGTCGGGGGCGACTTCGCCGTCCGCCAGCTCCTCAGCATCCTCGACGATGCTGGGCTGCAGACCATCGACGCGTTGAAGATTGATGTCGAAGGCTTCGAGCGTGCCGCGCTCGAACCATTCTTCCGCGCTGCTCCGCGTTCACGCTGGCCGAAGCGGATTTGTATGGAACACCTGCATGACAGCGACGTCATGGCTGGCATCCTGCGCGGCTGTGGTTATCGCTTGGTAAAGAATACGCGCAATAACGCCCTGCTGATCCTAGAGTAGGACTCTTTCGGATGACGCCCCGCGCCGGCGGCCTTTAACGCTGATACCTTGGCGTCCGGCGAGCGGCGGCCTTGGCGAAGAAACGGAAGAGGCGGCCATGCAGCCAAGCCATCAGGTCAGAACGCGGGCCGACATGCTTGGCCCCCCCGAAGATACGGAATTTGGCCCGCTGGCTCCGCGAGTTGAAGTCAACCGAAGGGTATAGGCTACGCAGTTGTTCTATGTCCCGCTGACCAACGCCTGCCTGCCCTTGGTAGATATCTCCGCCACCGACTGGCCGCGTGTGCGTCATCGATACCGCATCGATGATACCGATCCGGCCGCCCTGGCCTTTTGCTTCGAGGAGATGGGGCCAAAGGTAATCGAGCCCCCAGCCGGTCCGGCTCAACGTGAACGTGGGGTGGACCGCGGCGAGGGTCTCGCGGTCGAAGATGGGCGCCATAACTTCGACGAAGTTAGTGAAGCGAACCGCATAGGCGGGGTCGCGAAGCACCGTCGGATGGGAGAAATGGGATTCGGGACTCAGCGCCGGCTGAGCGAGGGCGAACCGGAAGGCCATGAAAAGATCGAACATCCGGTTGATGCCTTCCGTATCCATCAGGAGGTCATCGTCGGGAAACCAGACCGCGTCATAGGAAGCCACTAATTCCTTTTCAGCCGCAATATGCTCATGCCAGGCGGGCCACTTCGTGCTCTTCATCTCGCGCCAGTAGTCAGCGTCGGCAGCATATCTGCCCGGCTGATCGCCGTAATAACTGAGATAGAGGTCGAAGCGGCGGCCGGGACCTTCCAGCCATCGACGATGCAATGAGCTTTCGCCCACGCGAGCCATCACCAGGAATCTACGGCGAACCATGCGGTGAGCCTGCTTCGGCGAGGCGCTTAGGCAATCCAATGGTGCTTCAGAAATCCCGAGGCAGGTCTTCGGGCTCCCGACAGACGATAGAGTGGAATCGCTGTGCCTTGGCGGTATCCATGCCTGCCCGCAAAGGTCGTGCGGCGGGTGGGCGGATTTCCGAAGTCGTACGGACGTCTAAACTGACGCTGGCTGGTCGACCCGCTGAAGCCAACCCGAGCAGGATGCGCTTCGCCCAGTCGGGTCTGGTCAGGTCCGGATGCGGTCCAGCCAGGTGCCAGATGCCGGAGGAAGCAGACGCACACAGCCGGACAGACCAGTCGGCGATATCGCCAGCCCATGTGGGGTTACCTCGCTGATCGGAAGGTAGCGACAACGTGGCCGCCCCCTCGGCGGCCCTCATCACCTGGTAGGCGAAGTTCTTACGGGCGGCTTCACGCCCCCACACGCAGATCAGACGCGCGACCAAGGCGGCTCCGCCAGCGGCGTCCAAGATTGCTTTTTCGGCGTCGGCCTTATGCCGGCCATATACGTTAACCGGGGAGACGGGGTCTTCCTCGGTATAGCCGCCGGCGACCCCATCGAACACGTACGAAGACGAATAGTAGAGTATGCGCACGCCGTGCTGCGCACACCAGCGGGCCACCGCCAATGGTTGTGCGAAATTCTCGCGATGGCTCCGCGAAGGATCGGCCTCGCAACCGTCGACCCAAGTCCAGCCAGCTGCATAGATGACTACCTCTGGTCGCTCAGCCTCAAGCAGCTCGAGAGTGGCGCCCCAATCGCCCAGCTCCAGGCGGCGCAGAATAGGCGAGTCGGCTGCTCTGGTCGTGCCGACGACGCCATGCCCGGCAGCGAGGCCGGCCGACATGACATGCGACCCGACCAGCCCCGAGGCTCCAAGGACGACAATCTTCATGCAAAGACGGCAGGGAGGTCGGCGAGGCGGGGCAGCGCCTGGTCCCGCTCGGAGATGACCGTAGCCGCGCCGGCCGGCCAGGTGAATCCGAACGAGTCCCAGCGGACGCCGAGGTCGTTCGCCGGCGAATGTTCGGCGGTGACCGCATAGTGCAATAAGGCCCGGCCTGATCCCAGCACCGCGAACCCATGGGCGCATCCCGCAGGGATCCACACGGTGGCGGGCGTCGCACCGTCGAGATGGAAAGCGACCGAGCGGCCGTACGTCGGCGAACTCCTCCGCAGGTCGAGGACGACGTCCAGCACCTCGCCGGCGAGGCAGGTCACAGCCTTATCATGAGCGAAAGGCGGAGACTGGAAGTGCATGCCGCGCAAGACGCCCGGTTCCGACCAGGAGATGAAACTCTCGCGGACCGGAAAGGCCTGACCGCTCCCCCACCCGAGGTCGTCCGGATGCAAGAGCTTCGCGAATGATCCGCGCGCGTCTTCACGGGCCTGATGCCTGATCAGGACCACTCCGGGAATCTCGCAAGGCTGGGCCATGGCGTCAGCGCTTCGAGCGAACGAAATCAAGGATGCACTCGGCCATGCGGTCGACCATCGTCTCGGTCAGCCCCGGGAAGGTGCCCACGAACAATGCCTGGCGCATGATCTGGTCGGCGCCGGCGAGGTCACCGACGACGCGGAACGCCTCCGGACGATCCTGGCGGAGACGCACGAATGCCGGCTGGCGCACGAGGTTGCCGCCGAAGAGCATACGATTCCCAATCTTATGGGCGTCGAGATGGCGGCCGAGCTCGGTATGCGTGAAGGGCGCAGACTCATCGACGAAGACCATGAATCCAAACCACGAGCACTCCGTGCGGCAGCCCGAGGCGTCCCAGCTAAAACCATCGCGGCTCCAGCTTGTCGCATGAGATGGTAGCGAAAAGCGGAGCGGGCCGGCGGCGGGTTCGAGGGCGGCGCGCAGGCGGGACCAGTTCGCCTTACGGGCTTCGACGAACCCGGGAAGGCGGCCGAGCTGCACGCGCCCGATGGCGGCCTGGATGTCGAGCGGCTTAACGTTATAGCCGAGATGACCGTAGATGTACTTGTGGTCGTAGCCTTCGGGCAGTTCGCCGAGCTTCCAGCCGAAGCGCTTCCCGCAAGTGTTGTCGATGCCGCTGGCGCACCAGCAATCGCGGCCCCAGTCACGGAAACTCTCGACGATTGATTTGAGCGGGGAATGGCGGACGATGCTAACCGCGCCGCCTTCGCCCATCGTGAGGTGGTGCGGGGGGTAGAAAGACTGGGTGGAGAGGTCACCCCACGTCCCGGTGTAGCGCGTCACATGGATGCCGTCGTCAGGGATACCGGGCGAGTTACCCTCGATCCCGAGCTCCTTGGCCATCGCCTTGGGCATCGAGTAGGTGGAGCCAAGCGCATCGCAGTTATCTTCAATCAACCAGAGCTCATGTCGGCGGCAAAACCGAAGGACAGCCGCGATGTCGAAAGGATTACCAAGCGTGTGCGCAACCATCACGGCCTTCGTCTTGCCCGGTACAAACGCCGCCTCGAGCTGGGCGGGGTCAATATTACCCGTGATCGGGTCGTTATCGATGAACACCGGGACGGCCCCGTTCTGAATAATCGGAGCGACCGTCGTCGGGAAGCCGGCAGCACAAGTGATGACCTCGTCGCCCTGGCGGATGCGACGGGCGGGCGGGATTTTGTGCGAGGTAAGCGCGCTGAAGGCGACGAGGTTTGCGGAGGAGCCTGAATTAACGAGTAGCACGTGGCGGACGCCGAGAAAATCGGCGAGCCCCTTCTCCATCGCAGCGCCTTCCTTGCCGAGCGTCAGCCAGAAGTCCAAGGTCGATCCGACGGCGGCTTCGACTTCTTCCGGACCGAAGACGCGCGCAGCGTAAGGCACACCGTCTTTAGCGGGATCGTGTGCCGGGCGCGCCGGATGGTCCGCCGGGAGATGGCCTGCATGGACGGCCTGCGCGTAAGCACGCGTGAGGCGGAGGATTTCCTGACGAATCTGCTCGGGAGTCATGTAAGTTTAGAGGGCCCAGCCGAGGCCGGCCTTGCGGGCGTCGGCGATGTAGGCTGTGAGATCGCGGTCGCACAGCGTGGCAGGGGCGGCGCCGGCGTGGCGGTCGCGATACCATGCGGCGGTGGTGCGCACCGTCGTGGCAAAATCCCAGACTGGCTTCCACCCGAGGACCTGAGCGGCCTTGGTCACGTCGAGGTGGAGCAAACCCGCCTCATGCGGAGCGGCGGGATCAGTGCGGTCTTCCTGGCGGCCCGGCCATTCGCCGAGGAATGCATCCACGAGAGCGCCGACGGGCTGGGCAGATTCTCCGAGCGGTCCGAAATTGAAACCCTCGCGGAGACGCGCGGGTTGCGGGGCGAGGTCTGGCTGACGCAGGCAGGCACCCAGCCAGAGGTAGCCGGCGAGAGGTTCGAGCACGTGCTGCCACGGACGGGTGGCCCGACGATTGCGGATGACGGCGGGCTGGCCGGCCTGGAGTGCGCGTACACAGTCCGGGATAATACGGTCGGCAGAGAAGTCACCGCCACCGATGACGTTGCCAGCGCGGCCAGAGGCGAGTGCAGCCTCTCCCGACGCAGGACAGAACGAACGGCGCCAGGACGAGACGAGGAGTTCCGTCATGCCTTTCGAGGCGCTGTATGGATCGTAGCCGCCCATCGGTTCGTCTTCACGATAGCCTTCGGGTCGCTCGCGGTTCTCGTAGCACTTGTCAGAGGTCACAATCACCACCGCCGCCGACGGAGCTTCGGCGCGGATGGCATCAAGTAGATGGGCCGTGCCGAGGACGTTGGTCGCGATGGTTTCGACTGGCTGCGCGTAGGAAAGCCTGACGAGCGGCTGCGCCGCGAGGTGCAGGACGATTTCGGGGCTAAACTCGCGGACGGCGATGCGTAGAGCTTCCCGGTCACGCACATCAGCAAACTCGGACTTCAGACGATTACCGAGACCGAGCCAATCGTGGAGCGGCTGATCCGGCTGCGGCGCAAGGGCAAAGCCGCGCACTTCGGCGCCGAGCTGCAGTAGCCAATGGGCGAGCCAAGCCCCCTTGAAGCCCGTCTGTCCGGTGAGCAGGATGCGCCTTCCTTTGTAAGCTCCGCCGAACATCACCACTTCTTCCAAGGAGCGCGGCCGGAGGCCCAGAGCTCCTCCAGGTGGTTCTTCTCACGCAAGGTATCCATCGGCTGCCAGAAGCCACGGTGCTGATAAGCCGAAAGCTGTCCGCGGGCCGCGAGGGTCTCCAACGGACCGCGCTCCCAGATGCAGTCGTCGCCAGTGATTAGGTCGAGGGTCGAGGGTTCGAGCACGAAAAAGCCCCCGTTGATGAAGGCACCGTCGCCAGCGGGCTTCTCCTTAAAGGAACGGACTGCCCCCTGCTCGATTTCCAAGGCGCCGTAACGACCAGGCGGCTGGACGGCGGTGACCGTCGCCTGGCGTGCCTCCTTACGATGGAAGGCGAGCGTCGCGGCGATATCGACGTCGCCGACGCCATCGCCGTAGGTCAGGAAGAATGTGCTGTTCAGGTGCTCGCGGACCCGGCCTAGGCGGCCACCCGTCTGGGTCTTTTCGCCGGTATCGACGAGGGTTACTTTCCAGGGCTCAGCGTTACGCTGATGCACCTCCATAGAGTTCTTGGCCATGTCGATTGTGACATCAGACATATGGAGGAAGTAATTCGCAAAATACTCCTTA
>CALQQQ010000008.1 GCA_943332745.1 Opitutus sp. GAS368
AGAGGTGCTCGATGCGGGACGTGTTGAAGGAGGAGGAGCGCCGGATGATGCCGTGGACCTCATAGCCCTTGGCGAGGAGGAATTCGGCGAGGTACGAACCGTCTTGGCCCGTGATGCCCGTGATGAGCGCGCGTTTTTTCATGTGATAGGTGATGAGTCGGGGAGAAGTCTGGTTCAAGCGGAAGGCTTGTTGGCCTGGGCGATGATGCGGGAACTGCTGTCGATCTTGGCGCCCAGTCCATCAATGAGCTTCGCCTCGTGCTTGTTTAAGACCGTCATCTCGGGGATATTGCCGGCATTACGGTCGCCGCCTTTGCAGAAGATGGCTTCATGGCCTTGGGCTTTCGCTTCGCCGATCAGCCAGTCGAGCGTGGCGCAGACCGAGCCGTCGGTATCGACCGAAAGCACCGCGCGGTCGACGACGCGGAGGGCGGAGGTCACCGCTAGGCGGGTATCCTGATCGATGAAGGCCTTACCCTTCTTCAAGGCCGCCTGGGCGTCGGTGTTGACGATGACCCAGAGCACGTCGCCTTGGGCGCGCGAAAGGTCTAGGAGCTCGAGATGGCCTCGATGCATCGGGTCGAAGTAGCCGGAGGTGATGGCGATGATCATAAAGTGAAAGGTGGTAGCGGTTGGCGGTTGGGAAGATGCAGGTAACCGCTGAGGATAGAGGGCAGATGACGGATGACAGAGGATGCAACCGGGGGACAGCGATTGGGGGGCGTCGCATGGCCTAACCGCCAACCGCTAGCCGCTCACCGCTACCACCTGTTAATTTACTTACTCGGGCAGGCTACCGCACGTGGAGGCGATTTCGCCTGCACGTACGGATAAAGGAAACTGTCACCGGCCGAGCCGGCAGTAAGGGTCAGGCTCCCGGCGGGGGGAGCAGCAAGGGGGCGAGCTCAAGCGCTCGGCTATTCCAGCGATTGAGCCGGGTGAGACGCTCGATAACTTCGGGTTTGGCCCCGCGTTGTTGGACGTCGGCTAGGACGCGCTGTAAAGATGGCTGGGCTTGTTCGAGGGCCGGTAGGACCTGGCTGCGAAGCAAGGCGACGAGGGAGGCGGCCAGCGAGGGGGTGGGTTGCCAGCATTCGCGGCGGGCTCCCTTCTCTTTGACCGAAAGGATCATCTCATGCCCCCTCAGGAACTTAAGTCCTTGACTGACAGAGCCTTTGCTCATTCCAAGTCGACCTTGAATGTGGTTAAAATCTAAGGGGCCAGGAGAAACGTAAAGGAGAGCGTAGATCTCGGCGACCGAGCGCGGTACCCCTAAGATGCCGGCCATGCGGACGAAGAAGTCAGCTAGCTCAATCTCGTGAGGCTGAAGGGGCTCGAAAGTGGGGCGACTTTTACGCCGGCCGGCGGACTTTTCGGATGGAAGCTTCATCGGGTTAAGCCAGCGGGGCTGAAGGCGAACCAATGTTTCATTAATTTTTGAACTTAGGCAAGGGGCAATGTGAGTAAGTCCAAATCAAAGGTCCGTCCTCCCTTATGGAGTAAACGGATCGAAAAGCTTCCACCTGGCGCCCCCTTGGGGATTCGAACCCCAGTTACCTCAATGAAAACGAGGTGTCCTGGACCGGGCTAGACGAAGGGGGCGGTCGGTGGAAGTGAGGAATTTAGGAACGAAGGCCTTCTGGTCAAGATTTTTGAAAGCTCCCTACCCACCCCTCTGCGGACAGGTCAGCGGCCGAACAGACTGCGATCTTCGTAAGGGTCCTTGGCCTTACCGTCGGATTTCGGGCCATGCAGCCGCTGCTGCTTAACCCCGAACCAAGACATGAAAATCGCCGACGCCACGAACAGGACCAAGAAAATCCGGACCGTCAGCTTACGCCGGGAGGAGGGCTCGGGGGCATCACTCATTTCGATCATAGTGAAGCATTTAATGGGGCTTGGCAACCTCGGGGGATTTTTTACATATGTGATTACCCCTAGTCTTACCCCCCCCTGATTCTGCATGAGCTCCAAGCAGAAGCCACTGGTGGTCATCATCGAAGACGATCGTAGCCTCGCCGCCTCGCTCGCAGACGATCTCCTGACCGCCGGCCTTTCCACCCAAGTCTTTCACAAAGGCGCCACCGCGCTCAAGTTTGTAGGGGAATCCTATGTCCACCTGGTCTTACTCGACCCGAGCCTGCCTGATCTGGATGGGCTCGCGGTGTTAGACACGATCCGCCGGATGAGCCATTCACCCGCCGTGATTTTCCTCTCCGCACAGCGCGATGGTAAGCATGTCGCGCAAGCACTCGAGGCCGGAGCTGATGACTTCATCGGCAAGCCGCACCATCCCGAAGAGCTCGTCGCGCGCGTCCGTGCCGTACTCCGACGCAGCGAGACCTCTGGGGATAGCCGCCTCACGGGTAACGCAGCGCTCGGCACCGACGTCTTCGTCTTCAACGGAGCCGAGGTCCATCCGGAGCGGCTCGAGATCGTCTTCGCCGGCAACAAGACCCGCAAGCTGGGCCGTAAAGAGCTCGGCATCCTCTATCACCTGCACGCGAATCCGGGCGTCATCATTAGCCGGCACAGCCTAATCCATGCCGTCTGGGGGGTGCATGCCGACATCCGCAGCCGCTCGCTCGACCAATATATCGCCAAGATCCGCGATGCTTATGCGGCCCACGGCAAATCCCTGGAGTGCCTGCGGACGATTCACGGGATTGGCTACTGGCATGAACCGAAGCCGGCACCGGGCGAGGAAAAGACGGCGCGAAAAGGTCGCCGGGCTTGATTACCAGCCAAACGCCGGCATTGGTACGGCCATGGATATCCGTTGTTACCTCAAACCCAGCTGCGGCTGGAGTAATGGCGTACGTGCCATCATGGCGAAGTACGCCCTGAACTACCAGGACGTGGACATTATTAATAATCCGTCGAACTACGCCGAGATGGTCGAGAAGAGCGGTCAGCGCCTTTCCCCTTGCGTCGAAATCGCTGGTGTCATGCTACCCGATATTTCTGGCGCCGAGGTCGAACAGTACCTGCTCGCGAACAAGCTCGTGGTCCCGAACGACAAGGCTCCCGCCGTACCAATCGACGCCCCGTGCACCGACGCCGAACACGAGAAAATGCGGATCAAGACGGTAAGGTTCTTCTAACCCCACTGGTATCGGCGGTTGGCGGTTAGCGGATAGATGCGCATCAGAGGGAAACCGGAGACCGGAGGAGAAGCCGTGCAAAAGTGAAAAGGTAGAACCAACTTTAGGTGACGGGTGACGGGCACGGGAGTCGGCGACTCAGGAAGCGGCTTCTCGGCCGTCAGCCGCGGGAACCCGGAGCCGGCCGCCGAAGGCTGAACGACTAACACCCGAGCGGCCGATGCCCCGGTGGCCGTCACCTGAATCGTTTCGCTTTGAGTTAGTTCCAACCGCTGACCGCCAACCGCTATCCGCTAAAACTGCCTGCTTACTCGCTCTTCCCCGTGGCGAAATCGGCGAGCGAATCGGCGACCCATTGGCGCTGTTCGGCGAGGATTTCGGGGAAAATCGGGATGCTGAGTACTTCAGCGGAAAGCTGCTCGGAGACCGGTACGGTATCGAAGCCGCGATATTTCTGGTCCACGAAGCACTGCTGGCGATGGAGCGGGATCGGGTAGTAGATTTCGCAGCCAATCTTGCGGGCGGTGAGGAAAGCTTTGAGCGCGTCGCGGCGGCCACCCAGCACGCGCAGGGTGAACTGGTTCCAGATACCCTGACCGGAGAAATCGACCGGCAACAGAATCTTCGCTGCCTTGTCGGCGCCGGGACGATTCTCGGCGACGCCGGCCACGCCCTTGAGTGCGGCGTGGTAGAAGTTAGCGTTACCCGCGCGGGCGCAGTTATACTCCGGCAGGTGCGGTAGCTTGATGTGCAGGAGCGCCGCCTGCAGCGGGTCCATCCGGAAATTTGCCCCAACCTCGCGGTGGAAATATTTTGGCTGCATGCCGTGGACGCGGAGGATGCGCGCTCGCTCGGCGAGCGCGTCGTCCTGCGTGGTGACGAGGCCCGAGTCGCCCATGCCGCCCAGGTTCTTAGACGGGAAGAAGCTCGTGGCTCCGAAGTCGCCAGACGACATCGTGGCGCGGCCCTTCCAGCGAGCGCCCATCGACTGGGCGGCGTCTTCAATCACGCAAAGTTTGTGAGCGGAGGCAAACGCTTGCAGTGCATCAAGGTCGAGCGACTGGCCGAAAAGGTGGACCGGCATGATCGCACGGGTCCGTGGGCCGACCTTCCGGGCGGCATCCGCGAGATCGATATTGAAGGTGTGCGGATCGACGTCGACCCAGACGGGGGTCGCGCCGAGACGGGCCACGGAGCCTGCGGTAGCAAAGAAGGTAAAGGATGGCAGGAGAACCTCGTCGCCTTCACCGATATCAAGCGCCATGAGCGCGAGCAGAAGCGCATCGGTGCCGGAGGAGACGCCGAGGGCATGCTTAACCCCGAGGAACGAAGCGCAGTCCTTCTCAAAGGCCTCGAGGCGAGGTCCCATGATGAACATATTCGAACGAAGGACATCGCGGAAAGCGGTCTCGAACTGGGCCTCGAGGGCGCGGTTCTGTGGGCCGAGATCAAGGAGCGGGACGTTCGTCATGGCGCAAGGGAGTTTTCCCACCGTCCGCCCGCACGGGCAACATCATTCAGCCGCGCGACGGGAGCGAAAGATTAGGAAAAGTCCGAGCGCCGCGAGCGGCAGCGTCCAGAACTGCCCGGCGGTGAGCCCGAGCACATGACCATCCTCAGCGGAGCGGAAGCACTCGCAGACGATACGACCGGCGGAGTAGAGCAGGAGAAACTCGCCGGCTACCCGCCCCGGCGGCAGCCGGCGTGGGTAGCGGATGAGCACCCAGATGAGCGGCAACAGGCCTTCGCCGACGGCTTCGTAGAGTTGCGAAGGGTGGCGAGGCATCCCGCCTTCGCGGGGGAAGATCACGGCCCAGGCGACCGAGGACGGATTACCCACCAATTCGCCGTTCACGAAATTGGCTAGGCGGCCGAAGAAAATTCCTGCTGGAGCGAGGGCGCAGAGCAAATCGCCCACGGCGAAGAAATTGGCTTGAGAGCGGCGGGCGAACCAGACGCCCGCGAGGAGCACGCCGAGGAAGCCGCCATGGCTGGCCATCCCGCCCTGCCAGATCCGGAAGACCATCATCGGATCCGCCGCGAACTCGTCGCGGGCATAGAGGAAGACGTGGCCCAGGCGACCGCCGGTGATGACGCCCACCATCACCGCGGTGATCAGCGTGGATTCGTCGAGCGCTCCGCGTAAAGGCGTGAGCCCCGCGCGGCGCCAGCGGCCAAGGAGATAAGCCGCAGCCATGAAGCCCGCCGCGTAGGCGAGCCCGTACCAATGCACTCCGCGCAAGCCCCAGCTATCCGGAAAATGGATCGCGACCGGATCGAGGTCGTGGGTCCAGTAAGCGAGCGCGGCGGCGATCATGTTCCAGCCTTGGGCGGAGTCTCGGAGCTGGGGCGACGACCGACGCGGTGGCCGCGCTGGCGAGCGAGCTCACGCATATCGGGGTGCGGGTCGTCCTTTTCGTAGATTTCGATGCCAAGCAGCGATTCGAACACATCTTCGAGCGTGATCACGCCGGCGAAGGCGCCGAACTCGTCGACCACCACCGCGAGGTGCTGGTGGGCGCGGACGAGATCATGCAGCGCGTCGGAAAGCGTGGCGCTCTCGGGCACGATGTGCGCCTTGCCCATAAGTTCGCGAATACGGACCTCGCGACGGTTCTCGCCGGCGGCCTTCAGGATGTCGCGACGGCGCACGACCCCGACAATGCGATCAGGATTCTGCTCCCAGACTGGCATGCGGCCATGCGGCACGGTCGGGTAAAGGCGGAGAACGTCGGCGACCGTGAGGTCGGCCTCAATGGAGGTGACGACCGGGCGGGGCGTCAGGACATGCGAGACGGGGATATCGTCCAGCCGGACGGCGTTGGCCACGAGGTTGCTCTCCGCTTGCGTGATCTTGCCTTCGCGGGCGGCGGCCTGGGCGAGACTACCGATATCAGCATCGGCGCGATCGATGCCCGGCTCCTCTGGCGGCGCGAGCGAGTCATGTAGTTTGCCAAAGGTCCGGAGAATCTTCGCGGCGCCACGGACGAGCTTGAGTGAAGAGGCGATGCGCGGGGCCAGGGTGACGCGGAAGTGCATGCCCACCTTGCGCGGAAGCATAATCGTCAGCCAAGCCATCACGAAGGAGACGGCGATAAAGGCGAGGGCCGTGAGGACGGCGGCCGGCCAGCTTTCAGACATACGCTCCAGGAACCGCGAGCCGACCAGGAAGCCGCCCAGCAAAGCGCTCATGCCGACAAAGGCCCCGGAGAGCACCTCGAAGGCGGCAAGGGTGTTCCCTTGGTCGCCGCGCGACCGTTCAATCGAGACCGCGGCCTTGGCGTCCTGCCGGCGGAGATCTTCCAGCTCGGTATGGGAAAGGGCCGAGACCACCCCAGCGACGAGCGCAATCCCCGCCGCACTGCCGTTGAGGATAACGAAGACCGGCCAGAGATACCAAGCGGAGTCCATGTCCACCTTCCGTAGGACGAACCGCCGGGTTTGGCGAGGGAGAATCCCAACGTTGACCCTGTCAGCGTGGCTTGGAATACTTCTCACATGACCCCTCGCGAGCTCCAGATCGTCTCCGCCTTGGCCGTATTCCTGACCGCCACCCTCCCCGCCGCCGCCGGCGCAATCGCCTTTCGCTCCCAACCCATCCTCGTGGCGACAATCACTGGCGAGGCTGGTGCCCTGCCTGGTTTGACCGGACTCTACTTCAACCACTTCGGCGCCGTCCTGGTAACCCTACTCGTCGTCGGCCTCGCCATCACCACCTACGCAGCACGCGCTCACTTGCGTAAGGATGAGGACCCGGTCGTGCGGATCGCCAAGCTGCTCGTCGCAACCTGTTTCTCCGCCTTGGTGAGCGTTGTCTTCCTCGGCCTGCTGGTGCTCGCGACCGCCCTGCCAGTCTACGCGAAGCTCATGCAGCGCTGAGCCCGCCACGCGGCGAGCTGGGCAAGGGCCCGCATTGCTTCGACCTGCGGACCGCTCGGCTGCCACGTCAGTCTGCCCTCGGCCTGATAGGAACGCGCAGGGACCGCACCACCGTCGAACGTCGAACGGAGCACCAATACCGATAGAGCATTCGCCGGGAAGCCAGGCCAGGAGACATCACGGACGGGGCGGCCAGCCTGAGTGAGCACGCCGCGGAGTTGCGCCGACGCCGTACCGGGTAGCCGGCCCGTCTCAACCGAAGGAAAATTCCAGCAGGCGCCGTCCCACCAAGCCAAGGAGCTACGCGCGCCCTCACTGAGGCACCCGCGGGCATCGAGCTGGATACCCTCGGCGTCCGGTCGATCGGCGAGGGCACGAAGCTCGCGCCAGGCGTCCGCGGAATTCTTCCACGGTCCGCTCTTCGGGCGTGGCAGCCATTCGGGCGCATCTCGCCGAAGGCTGAGCTGATAGAGGTCGATCGCCGCAGGGGTGGCTGGCAACGGCCGGACCGTGAGCCATTCCGTGGCAAGGCCGTCGCCGCGCGGAGCCACGAGCAGGCGAACAATCGCGTTCGTTAACGTATTGCGACCGAGTAAACCGCCGAGCGGAGCGGACCAGCGCGCCGCATCCGCGGAGCTGCCGAGCATGAGGCGAGCGGAATCTAAACCGAGGCGAGGACACGCGACGGCCAGCCGATCGAGGTGATCTGCCAGACAAGCGACGCGGCCATCCCGGAGTGCGAACGTCTCGAATAACGAAGGGCCGGGCACCAAGGACGCAACCTCCGCGCCATCGGTAATGGTAACCCATTCGCCTTGGCGCCAGCCGATCATTGGCGCACGGGCGCGCGCGCGGCGGCCAGTAATGGGGCCTGGGCCTTGCGTAGGCTTTCGGCGTATTCGTGAGCGGGAATGGAATCGGCGACGATGCCGGCCCCGGCCTGAATGAAGGTGCGCGCTTCAGCGGACCAGAGGGAACGGATGATGATATTGAGACAGAGGTCGCCGGAAGCACCGATCCAGCCAAGCGAGCCGGTATAATAACCGCGCGCGACCGGCTCGAGTTCGGCGATGATCTGCATCGTCCGGACCTTCGGGGCGCCCGTGACGGTACCCCCCGGGAAGAGCGCGCGGACGACATCGGCCGGTCCGGCGGAAGCCTGGAGAACGCCTTCGACCTGTGAGACCAGATGCATCACGTGCGAGTAGCGCTCGATGGCCATGAATTCTGGCACGTGCACCGTGCCCGGTCGCGAGACGCGCCCGACGTCGTTGCGCAGCAAGTCGACGAGCATCAAGTGTTCGGCCTTCTCCTTCGTATCGCCAGAAAGTTCCTGCGCCCAAGCCAGGTCGGCGGCCTCATCGGCGCCGCGCGGGCGCGTACCAGCGATCGGGCGGGATGTAATCCGTCCCGCCGAGACCTCGACCAGTAGCTCCGGCGAACCGCAGACGAGCGTCGCTCCCGGCAGGCGGACCAGACCCATGTAGGGCGAAGGATTCGCCGTCCGCAGGATTTCGTAGGCTAGCGACGCATCGACCAGCGACACCTCGAGGCGCGTGGAAAGATTGACCTGATAAGTGTCCCCGGCGGCGATATAATCCAAGCATCGCGCAACGGCGCCGACGAAAGCGGGCTCATCGAGTGATTGCGCGAGCGGCGCGAGCGGAACGGCGGCGGGAGGCAGCGAGGCCGCGGGTTGCGCGCAAGTGGCATCCCAACGGGCGGCGAGATCAAGGGCGCGGGCGCGGGCGGCGCGAAGGGCGGAGTTCGGCGAGCCGACGGGACAAAGCACGACGACGGTCAGCTCGCGTTTAGCGGCGTCGAAGACGCAGGCTTCATGTGCCTCGAGGAAAGCCGCGAGGGGCGCCAAAACATCAACCGGCGCGGACTTCACTGGCTCGAACTGCGCGGCAAGTTCATAGCCTAAGAGGGCGATTAGGCCGCCCTGGAAAGTTGGCCAGCCGGCTAGGTGCGGGGCGCGGACTTCTCGCGACCAGCGACGAAGATAAGCGAGTGGTTGTTCGGTCGCCTCTTCATGGGCGCCATCGGCGGCATGCATAACCACGCGTCCATTGGCGAAGAAGACCGTCGTGCGAGCGGCGGCGGGGACCGCAATCGTCAGGCTGCCGGAACGGCCGCTCTCCAGCACCGCATGGTGGCGGCCCGTAAAGAAACCTTCCCAAGAAAGCGGTAGCCGCTCGGCGTGGAAGCGCGCGAGGTAGGGTAGGTGCGTCCAGCCCGGACCAGCAGCGACCCAATCTGCGGCCGTGACTTCGGCGAGGATCGCAGGGGCGTCAGGCATCGGCGAAGTTCAGCTTGTAGCCGGCGAAATCCGGTCCCGAAAGAATTTCCCCCGCCCGCTCCGCGGTGAGGCCGTAGACGTGGAGTTCCTGGCGGGAGCCCTTGGAGACAACCGTGAGGCGCAGGCCGCCGCCAATCTTCATGATCTTGATTGAAAGCGTGCTCGCGCGGACGCGCGCACTGATAACGCCGCGGGAGACGCGACCATAACGTTCGAGGGCTTCGGCCACGGGACGGGCGGCATCCGTCAGCGACGTATGCGACCCCGCCCTGCCCCGCCCTTTGGCCATCCTCAGGCAATCTCCCAATTGTAGGGATGGGAGGAAAGGAATTCGCAGCCCTTCTTCGTAACCACCACACAGTCCTCGAAACGGCAGCCGCCGATACCGGGATAATAAAGCCCCGGTTCGACCGTGACCGCATTACCCGCGATGAGCGGGTGCGGGTTGCGGATGGAGAGCCCAGGCTCTTCGTGGATATCGTAGCCGAGCCCGTGGCCCGTGCCGTGGAAGAAGCCCACGTAGACGCCTTTCACCAGGCCTGTCTTGTAACCTAGCGACTTGAAATAATCCTGCACGACCGTGTGGACCTTGGCGCCCGTCACGCCGGCACGGATGGCCTTGATCGCGCGGCGTTGGGATTCGAGTACCGCGTGGACCATCTTGCGCTGCTTCGCGTTAGCCTTCCCCTTGAGGTAGGTGCGGGTCATGTCACCGTAATGATGCGAAGCAATATGGCGCGGATAGATATCGCACACAATGAGCTCGTTGGCGCGAATCGGGCCGGAGCCGGAGCAGTGGCAATCGACGGCTTGGTCGCCGGGGGCGATGATCAGGCCGATGTCGCACAACCCACCCTGGCGGAGGATGGCGACTTGCGCTTCTTCTTTGAGGATCTCGGCCGTGAGCGGATGGCCCTGCCACTGCAGTACACCTTTTTTGTCCGCCTTGGATTCTGCGAGCACCTTCTCGACGGCCTTGAAGCCCGCAACGGCGGCGACGTTGCCCGCGCGGATGCCGGCGAGCTCCGCCTTTGATTTCACTTGGCGGGCCGGGAAGAGTTCAGGCGTACCGCGTTCGTTGTGCTGGGCGCCGACCGGATGGAGCTCAAGACCGAGCTGACGGAGGCGCTCATAGAGTCCCACTGGGAAATCGGCCGGCACGCGGAAGCGATGGATGCCCTGCTGGAGGGCGGCGAAGACGATGGCGTCGGCCACGCCCGCCTTCGGGTTAGTCTTGCGAAGGTCGCCGATGATGGCGGTCAAGTTGAGCACTTCGTCGAAAGCTGATTCGTCTTTTGCACGTCCAACTTCCATGCCAGGCAGCAGACCAATCCGGCGGCCCTTGGCGGAGAAAGCCGGGAAGGGATCCGAGGCGTGGAACCCACCAAACCAGCGAAGGTCGGCGTTCTTCGAAGGTGTCGCCATCAACAGGACGTCGCGGACGGCGGGGGCGGAGGAGCGGGTGGTGCGAGCCATGGTCGTAGGATGATGGAAGTATGCCCTGCGTGAAGCGCAAACGCTATCGCCCTATGCGGAGACCAGGCCTATCGTGACCCATGCTCGCCCAAACCGTCCGGCAACCCTTCGATCTTGGGACTATGCTGATTCCGGTGCTCCCTTGGTGGGAGCTCCTCATCCGCGGAATCATCGTCTACGCCTTCCTGCTATTCCTTATCCGCCTGACCGGTCGGCGGCAGACCGGGATGCTGACACCGTTCGACTTCATCCTACTCCTCATCCTGAGCAACACCGTGCAGAACGCCATGAATGGAGGCGACAATAGCCTTGGGGGCGGGCTCTTCTTGGCCGGTACGCTCATCTTTATCAACTGGTGCATGCTCCTGCTCTCCCGCCATTTCAAGTTCGTGCATTGGGCGCTCGTCGGCCGGCCGGTCTTCCTCGTCCGTGATGGAGCCGTGCAGGAGAAAGCCATGCACCGCGAGCGGATCACGCACCACGAACTCATGTCCGCGCTGCGTTCGGCCGGCCTCGCAAACATCGACCAAGCCAAGGACGTGATCGTCGAGACCAACGGTACCATCAGCGTCATCCACCGCAGCCCGGCTTGACCGGGCCGGCAAACCGCGCTTTCCCCGGCCGGTTTTCTGCTTTAGGGTGGCCAGACGGACGACGGGCGAGGCTTGACCCCGGGCGGACGGCTGGAAATAGTGGGCGTCCTTGGCCACGCGGGTATCGTTCAGTGGTAGGACACCACTCTTCCAAAGTGGATACACCAGTTCGAATCTGGTTACCCGCACCAAGGAAAGCGCCGTCGCTCAGTTCCGCCAAGGAAGCTGTCCGGCGGGCGTGACCTCGAGGAATTCCTTCCAGCACTCGACCTCTTCCGCTGAGAGCGAGGACGCGACGACCAGGCGCCACTTGGGCTTCGTCGGGGCATGCCGGAGGGTCATGCCCGCTTGTTCCGGCAACCGGTTAGCCTTTCGCGAATTACAGCGGACGCAGGCCGTCACGATATTCTCCCAGTTCGTCTTACCGCCGATATCTCGAGGCACGACATGGTCGAGGTTGAGTTCCTCGTCGCGGAATGTCCGGCCGCAATACTGGCAGGTATTCGCGTCACGCAAGTAGACGTTGCGACGGGAGAAGCGGATCTCGCGGCGCGGGACGCGGTCGTATTCGCCGAGGAGGAGCACGCGCGGTATGCGGAGCACGATGCAGGGCGAACGAACGGATTGGGCGGGCGTCGGCGGCTCCTCCAGGGAGAAACGCATCCACTCATCCGAGCTGAGCACGCGGTGCCCGGACGGGTCGGCATGGATGGCCGAAGCGCGTCCACGGAACAGGAGGCTCATCGCGCGGAGCACGCCCACGATGTTAACCGGCTGCCAGAGACGGTTAAGGACAAGGACACGTTGATCGAGGCGCGGGGGCACTGCCCCAAATAGATAAGGCGGGAAGCCGAAAGCGTCAATCCCCTCGGCTTAACGGATTTTCTTCGCTGGCGGCGCGGGGGTCGGGACAGGCGCAGCCTTGGGTATCGGCGGGGAGGTAAAGGTGTCAGGCAAGGCCACGACCATCGCGCCGGTGATGGTGGCCGGGAGCGGAAACGAGATGCCGTCGATCTTGACGCGGAGGTGTTCGATCGCGGAGGAGCGAAGCTCGCTCGGCCCCTTAACATTGATGACCACCGGCTTGTCACGCGGGGCAAGCATGCCGAGTCCGGGAGTCTCGCCCGTGTTCAGTTCAATGACCTGATAGCGGACCCCGGCCTTGACCGACGTGAGTGTGATCTGGTGGGGACGGCTCGCTGGCGGCGCCGGGATGGCAGCCACCGTCGCCGGCTTAGGCTGCGTCCGTTTTGCGCGGGACGAGCTTAGATAAAAAACGCGACGATGATCGCGAGGACGGTAATCCCGATCACGGCGTAAATCACCGTATCGCGGCTAAACGTGATTGAGCTGACGCCAGCCTCGGGCTCGAACGGCGCGTCTTCGTCGGCACCGGCTTCAAGTGGACGGCGGGAAGCCTTGGCGGAATGGTGCGTGTTGAAATCGGCGCCCGCCTTCTCGTCGTCGAGGCGCAGGTACTTCGCGTAGACCTTGACGAAGCCACGCTTATAGACGTCGGCCAGCGGGATGGATTCGAATTGGCTGGCCTCCATCGCCTGGAGGTAATCAGTGCGGATCTTGGTGAACTCCGCCGCTTCGCGGAGGGTCACGCCCAGTCGCTGACGGGCTTCTTGGAGACGTTCGCCGAGGGTTTGCATGGCGGGAGGTTCGCCCGAAGGCGGCGAATAGGCAAGCCTCTCGTGGCCGGACCAGCGCTCAGGCAAGTAGGTCCCAGAGACCAAACCACGGGGAGGCCAGTAGGAGGAT
>CALQQQ010000009.1 GCA_943332745.1 Opitutus sp. GAS368
AATGTTTTGAATCCAGCGGCTCTGCCAGCAGCACCAATTTCAGCGGCACGAACTTGCTTCTTAACAATATCCATACCAGTGGCAGGGTCAAGTAAGTATGAAATAGCACCAGCAGTATCAACGCCATAGGTGGCGCCTTCGTCCTTCGAGAAGGAGATCACCAAGTCATTGCTGGCTTGGTCGGTAGGTTTGTCGCGTCCTTCGGCGACAGCGAGCAGGGTGCCCTTCTGCGTGCGTAGCAGTGAAGGGATGCGGACCGAGGGATGTGAAAGGTTCTGCTTGGCCTCGAAGACGGTCACGTCGGTGCCGTCAGCCGCCCAGGTGGACGAGGCGAGCAGACAGAGAAGGAGGAGGTTTCGCATGGGTCGTTATTCTTGGTAAAGAAACCAGCCATGTTTACTTCGTATAGCAGGGTGGACGGTTATTCCGCCCGGAGTAGCCAGCCTTCGGCGGAGCGGACGAACGGACGGAGCTCGCCGTTGGTCAGCGCATAGCCGCCGGACCACTTGGTGCAACCGGTCGAGAGGACATTGGCCGAACCTTCCTCGCCTTCGGCCCAGGTATCGGTGGACTTGTCGTAAGAGAGGACCGATTTCGCGTAGCCTGGGTGCTTAGCCGCTTCAACCTTGCCGGCCAACTTGCCGTCGTCGCCGCCGAGTACGAGAATCTCGTTATCGAAGATCGGGCAGGGTGTGGGTGCACCGGCGATCGCGCGGGGCATCGCGGAGAGACGGCGCCATTCCTTACCGAGCGTGAAGGCATGACAGTCGGAAAGGAATTCGCGTTCGACACCTTTGGCTCCGGGGCTCAGCGCGACGCCGCCGAAGAGGAAGAATGTGTCCTTCGTGCCGGCGGACTGGGCGAGCATGCGGCCGGAGCCGGCGCAGAGCGGGAGTTCTTTCCAGCCGGCGTTAAGATTAGCGAGGTCGATCGCGAAGGCGCTGGAGGAGGCCGCGGTGGCGTCAGGGCGTTCGGTGCCGCCGGCGACGATGACCTTACTGCCGACGAGCGCGCCGGTCGCGTAGGCGAGCGGGCGGGGGAGGAAAGGGAAGGGGCGGACCTTGAGCTCACCTGCTTCGACCGACAACGTGTAGCAATCAGCGTAGTGGCGATGCGAGTCCGCGCCGCCGATCATCAAGAGGCCTTGGCGGATCGAGACGCTGACGCCGTAACCGCAAGGGCGGGGCAGTTTGCCGAGGCTCGCCCACTTCTTGGAGCGCGTGCTAGCGAGGGAGAAGACTTCGTCATGCCAGGCTTTGGCCCCACCTTCCCAGGCGGGCTTGTCGGGGAAGTTGGAGCCGCCGCCGCAGAGCAGCAGGTCGCCAGAGGTGCCCACGTAGGCGCCGCCGAAGCCGGGGGAGTTGGGGGTTTCAGGTAGTCGGGTCCAGCGCATGAGAATGCGAATAAGGAAGACAGGCCGCACAGGGGTGTCCAGAGATTAGGGGGCCGTGGGGCGAATGTCGTCGCGCACCCCCGCCAATCCGTGCTTTTCACACGATTGCAGAGTCATTTTAGGGATAAGAACCTCGCCGGGCGGGCGGAGGATTTGTTTGACAGAGACGCCCTCACCTTGCCTTGATTGGACTCCTTTCGCACTGCCTGGTAGCTCAGCGGTAGAGCAGGTGACTGTTAATCACTTGGTCGTAGGTTCGATCCCTACCCAGGCAGCCAGAAAGGACTCTTTCCTCACCCCGGCCCTCCGGGGTAGGTCCGCAAACCTTCTCCTTGACCATCCAAGGGGTTGCGGGAGGATGCATCCACTATGGGCCAACAGAGCAATAAAGTCATCAAGCGTCGCCGTCGCCGCGCCTACCTCGAGCGCAAGAAGGACCGCGTCAAGGTCGCCCGCGTCGCCGCGAGCAAGAAGAAGGCCAAGAAGTGAGGCGAGCGGTGAGCCAGGCCTCTGCGTGGGCCGCGCTCGCTGCGCTGCTTCTCGTGGGTTGCGATACCCCGGTGGCCTCCTCGGACGAGCTGCCAGGCATAGCTTACGTCAATGAACGTCGGCGGACCGAGGCAGACGTCGCCCGCGCCTCCGAGGCATTCTATGCTAAGGAACATCATGGTTCGGATATCGTCTTCCGCACCGAGGAGAACGCCCGTTCTGGTTATTATTTCTTCGTGAAGCTCGACGTCACGCCGCCAGCCGATGGCCGTCTCGTCCTCGAAGTGGTGCGCAAGGAAAACACCGCGCCCGAGCGTTATGATTTCGCGGTCAACCTGAAGCCGGGCTTTCCGTTCGGCGAATATGTGATTGGTCTGACGGGAAAACAGTCTGGTGACGCCAACTGGCGCCCAATTGCTTGGCGCGTCACGGTGGTCGACGCCAAGGGTAAGTTCCTCGCATCAAAGCATAGTTTCCTCTGGGGCACGCCCTCGGACCTCGTCCGTCGCTAAGCCCGATGGCCTCGGCGGAGTGGACATCTTGGCGGCCCTTGCGGCTCGCCGAGGATATTCCCGCCGGCACGCTCGCCGAGCAGATGGACGGCGGGCAGTCTTTCCGCTGGTCGCTTGCCTCCGACCGCAGCTGGGTCGGCGTCTTCGGCCGGACGCTCGCCGCCGTTCGCTCCGGTCCGCAGGGGTTGGAGTGGTCTGGCCAGAAGGGCGCGACGCATGCCGAGGGCGCCTTGCGGCATTATCTCGATGCCGACGGCTCGCAGGCCCGTCTCTCCGAGGCTCTGCCGTGGCGCTCCGATTCCGTACTTCGGTCCGCTCGCGCGGCCTATCCCGGGCTCCGTATCTTGCGCCAGGATCCGCATGAGGCGCTGATCGGTTTTCTTTGCAGCTCGAATAAACGTATCCTGCAGATCCGCGTCATGGTCGCCGCCTTGGCCGCGAAACTGGGCGAACCTTTGGGCGGCGGTTTTCACGCGCTGCCTTCGTGGCAAGCGATTGCGAGCGCTGATGATGCCGTACTGCGTGCATGCTCGTTGGGTTACCGCGCGGCCTATCTGCGCGGTACCGCCAAGCAACTCCTCGCCCGCCCGCGCTGGGCCGAAGAATTCGCTGCCTTGACGACCGCCGACTTGTTGGCCGAATTGCAGTCGCTGCCTGGCGTCGGCCCGAAGGTGGCCGCTTGCGTTGCGCTTTTCGGCTTCGGCCGGCTGGAAAGTTTCCCGGTCGATACTTGGGTCGTGCAAGCTCTCGCCGACGCCTACGGTCTACACGGATGGAAGCCAGCCCAGCTGGAGCAGTTCGGGAAAGCCCATTTCGGCGAAGCCGCCGGCTTAGCTCAGCAGTATCTTTTCTCTGCGATCCGTAACGGGCAGCTGATGCGTGTCGAAGTCAGCGTGCCGACGAAACCGAAGCGCCCCAGACCCCGGAAATGATTTCGGGAGTCAAGGTCGACGCGGCTTCACCTGCGGCGACGAGGCGGCCTTCCGAGAGCACCACAACCCTGTCGCAGCGCTTCGCAAAGGAGAGATCATGTGTCGCAACGACGCAGGCCCCGCCGGCTTGAGCGAACGCAAAGATGGCGTGAGCGACGGCTTCCTGTCGGCCGAGATCAAGTGCGGCCGCGGGCTCATCGAGTAGCAGCGCACCGCCGAAAGGCTCCGCGAGCGCGGCGAAGGCCATCGCGAGGTGCGCGCCTTTCTGTTCGCCGCCGGACAACTCAGAGAGACGGCGGTCAGAGAATTCGCTGAGTTGCAGCTTCGCCAGCCAATCCGCGAAGCCGACGGGGTCGCCGATGATGTCGCCGAGATCGCCGACGCGATAATCCCATGCGCTGACGGGTTTCTGCGCGCAGTAGGCACGGGTTTGGGCGCAGGTCACCGCATCGATGATGCGCGGATCATATCCGCCGATATCTAAATCTCCTTCTGAGGGCAGCAGTCCAGCCAGGGCGCGCAGCAGCGTCGTCTTACCGGCACCGTTCGGGCCGACGATGGCCACGGTTTGCCCGCGGGCGGCGGACAGGGATACGCCGTCAATGATACGCCGCCCAGCGATCTCGACGCCCAATCCAAGCGCGTGGATCAAGGTGTCACTCATGGCGCCCCCTCGCTATCCAGATGAAGAGAGGCGCACCGAGGATCGCAGTGACCGCCGCGGCGGACAGCGGAGCCTGTGGCCAAAGGCCACGTCCGATAGTATCAGCACCCAAGAGCAGGATGGCTCCGAGCAGAGCCGACAGCGGCAGGACGTTCGCATGGCGGGGGCCGACTAAGGAGCGGGCGAGATGAGGCGCCAGGAGCCCAATAAAGGCCACCTGGCCCACAAGGCAGGTCGCGGCCGCGGCCGCTAGCGCGGTCAGGAGGACGGCCTTGCGCCGAACGCTGCCGACCTCGCAGCCGAAGCCGCGGGCGGCGTCTTCACCGAAGGACAGGAAATCTAGCGAGCGGGCGAGCGGGAGCAGCAATAGCGCCGCCGCGAGGCAGAGGAGCACGGGTAGCCAGGTGAGTTCGAGCGTGGCCATGCCTAGCCAGTCGCCGTAAGCGCCGTTGGTCAGTAGTTCACGCGACTCACCACTGCGGGAGGCGATGACGAGGGTGCCAGCGGCGGTGAAGGCGTTCAGGCCGAGGCCGGTGAGCAGCAGGCGGGAGGCGGAGTCGCCGCTACCGATTAGCGTGAGCAAGGTGGAAGTGCCAAGCGCGCCCCCAAAAGCCGCGGCGGGAATGCACCAGGCTCGTTGCCACGCGGCTTCCGGAAAGAGTCCCAGCAGGACGGCGATACCGAAGAGCGCGCCGCCGAAAACACCGGTGAGGCCAGGATCGGCGAGCGGATTACGGAACACGCCTTGTTGCGCGGCGCCGCCGATCCCGAGCGCGAGCCCGGCGGCGAGGGCCGCAAGCACGCGGGGCGTACGAAGTAGGAGAAGGGAGCCGCCGTCGCCCCAGCCGAAGCCTTGGGCGCCGACGGAAAGGGCGAGGAGGATGAGGCCAGCCAGCAGAACGAAGCCCGCTACGAATGCCTTCGTCGCCGTCATCACCGACCGAGTTCCTTGAGTAGGTCGCCGAAGGGATTACGTTTCTTCGGCGCCGGGGTCGTCTCGGTTGCGGGAGATTTACCTGACGGGGTGGTTCGGGGATTCGGTGTCGCTTGCGGCTGATTGCCCGGTGTGGCGGTGGGGCTAGCGCGGACGTTGTCTACGGCCTGCTGCAGCTTCTCGGCGAGGTCCGTCTTTACTTGGTTAAGCGAGCCGGTGACGTTGACACCCGGTCCATCGGTGAATCCGTCCGCGGTCGCCACGCCACCAGCGAAGCCAAGGGCCTGGAAGTATTGGGCGAACTCTCCCGTGCCGCGCATCTGCGTACTGAAGGCCATCGGCCAGTCGGCAAAGCCAAGTTTGGGGTCGACACTAATCCCGCCCTTGGCGGCAAGGTGGAGCGCCTCGTTACGGATATCGGCCAGCTCGAGCTTGATCGATCCGGAGGCGAGGCGGGAGGCCTTGATTGTGGCGGAAGTGTATTGGAAGTCGGCGACGGCCTTCTGGAGTTTCGCGGCTGCGGTCATGGCGGCTCCGATTTTGGCGATCTTCGGGTTATTGTTGGCGCCGATGATCATGGCGAGCCCGCCGAGGACTTCCGTTACATCGCCAGCTTTATTCGCCGAGAGCGACATGCTGCTGCTCTTGTCGCCGAAGGCGCGGATGCGTCCGCCTTTTGAAGTCAGTTGGGTGTCGACCTGGAGCTTGGCGGCGAGTTCGCCGGGCGTCCCGCAGACGCTCGTCAACGAGGCGGTCGCGTCGGCCTTGCCTTGGAGAAATTCCTTCACCGAAGGGAAGGCTTGGGCGACGCTGCCGAACTCGAACTGGTTGAGGGCCACCGTGGCGGAGAGCGAGTACGGTCCGTTGCTGATTGTTGGCAGGAAGGCAAGTTGGCCGCGGCCGCTGAGCGTGCCCTCGGCGAGCTTGCCGCTCAGCTGGGTGAGACGGATGGTCTTCTCCTCGGCTTCGGCCCGGAGGTTCACCTTCTCGGCGCTGATGCCGTAGGCCCGCGCAGTGCCGAGCGAAACTTGGAGGGAGCCGGTTTGGTCGGCCCAGAAAGGCGTGCGGTCCGGCCGAGGTGTGGTCCCCGGTGCTTCAGCCACATCCTCGCTCGCTTTGGGCAGCAGCGAGAGGAAATCATCAACGTCGACATTATCGACAGTGACGACCGCCTGCCAGTCGGTCTTCTTGCCGATGGCCTTCTGTGTTAGGGTGAATTTACCGCTGCTGAGGTTAGCCGCCTGCATTTTGAACGAGCCTTCGGCGCTAAGACCGTCGGCCTGCGGCACATACCGGCCGCTGATGGACGCTTGCTTGATTCGCCCTTCGCTTTGCTTGAGGCCGACTTCTTGGACTTGAAGCGCGATGTTGATCTCGCCGTTCTGTGCCCGGTCGGCGGACGCACGATATTGGCCACCGGTGACGATGTTCAACGGGCCGCCGAAAGGCTGTTCCGCGAGTGCCCCGAGGTCGCCGGCGAGTTTCAGGGTGGTGCCTGCGTCCCCCAGCCCGAGGCGAATATCGCCCACGGCTAGGATGCGGCCGCGGCTCTTGAGTTCTGCTTGGTTGAAGCCGATCACCGTGGATTTTTCTCCGACCAACAGGTCGAGGCTCGCGGCTAGGTCGCAGTCCTTGACCCACAGTTTACCCGTCCAAGTGACGCTGGTGCGCGCGAAGGAGAGCGGTGCGCCTTCCGTACGCACGAAGAGGCCTTCGCGACTAAAGCCGGCGACGAGGTCGGCGCGCTTGAGGTCGCCGGTGAGTTTGAGTCCCGGTACGACGGCCGACAGCGATTCCAGCGGCAGGTCGCGCGCGGCGGCTTCCACGAGTACGCCGGTCGGCTTGGTGCCGTCGAGGGCGAGCGGCTGGCGGAGCTTGAGCGAAAGCAGGTTCAGTCCCTGGCGGAAGATCCGGGCTTCGGCTGCGGCCACGACGGGAGCCTTGCCGGCGGCGCGGTCGATGGTCGTCTGCGCGCTGACGCGGATGCCTTTGAGTTTATCGACGGGTAGGTCTTCCCAGTTCGGCTGGGAGGCGAGCTCGACGATGCCGACGTTGACGTCGGCTTGTGCGGACCAGGCACCGTCGGCGCCCGGGCGGAGGGTCACGGTACCATTGGCGATATTGCCAGCGGCGCAGCTAAGGCTGAAGGGCGAGAGAGAGATTGCGCCGCCCTCAGATTTCACGGGTAGTTCGGCGTCGATTTCGCGCATCAGGACCTTGCCGGCCCGCTCGAGGGTGACGCCTCGTAGGCTGTGCGTGCGGACGCTCGTGACGGCCGGCTTGCCATCCTTGAAGGAGACCGAGGCTTCACCGGTCCATCGGCCGGCTGTCGCAATGACCTCGGCGGCGGAGAGGAAAGGGTTGAGCGCGATGATGTCGGCATCATTGGCGGCAATAGTCAAGGTGGCGTCGTTTGCGTTTTCGGGCAGTAAGCCACCCTTCCACGTGAGCGTCTGCGGGATGATGAACGTCACACCGTTCCCTGAAATCGAGAGGCTGTTGACGGCGAAGCCGGTGGCAGTGCTTTGCGCATTCGCCGCAATCTTCCATTCGGAACGGCTGTCTTTTGGAAGGGAACGTGAGAATTTACTAAGGTCGGACCAGAGCGCCTTGAGGTCGGCGCTGGCCTGCCAGCGCGAGCCTTCGAGTTCACCGTTGGCGGCGCCGGTCAGGCGGACTTCCGGCAGCTGCTGACTGAGGATCCCGAAGCGGGTCGGGTCGACGTCCAGCTGCGCATTCACAGTCGTACGTCCAGCGAGGTTATTGCCGGATAGCTTCACCGCTGGACGGCTGGCGGAGTCGCTGAGCGTACCGGTGAAATTGACGCCAGGTTTGCCTGCGGTGCTGGCTGCATCCAGGACGAAGCTGACGGAGCCGGCGGCGAGCGGGCTGGCGTCTTTGGCCGCGAGTTCGAGTCGCAGGCTGCCGATGTCGGCGATTAGGTCGTCGAGGCTGATACCATCGGCGCCGAGTGGGCGGCGGAAATTGGCCTTCAGCGTGACTTCGCCGCGAGGGTCGGTCATCTGCTTGCCCACGGCGTAGCCCGGCCAGGCGATGCCAGCGCGGAAGTCGGCCTTGCCTCGGGTGTCGAACTCGTCGCCGCGGATGCTGAACCGGAGCAACGTACCATCCGCAAGTTTGACGCGTCCGGAAACGGCGTAGGTCCCGAGCACGACGGGCGGCAAGGTTGCCTTAGTCGCGGCGCCGGAACCAGTGGTCACCGTCTTAGCGATCGGTTTGCGTTCGCTTAGATCGACGTCGAGGGTCTTGATCTCGAGGCTGCTGAGGGCGTAGGTGCCCTTGATAATTGAGATAATCTGCGCTTCGCCTTTGATGGAAGCGGCGGAGATTCTCGTGCCATCGGGCAGGGTCAGGTCGATACCTTCGGCGGAGAATTTTCCGTCGAGCGAGGCTTCGATGCGGGCGATGCCGCCCTTGATCTTGGCGTCCGCGAGGAGACCTTTGACGCGGATGCCGAGGGGTTCGGGGCGGAGCTGGGACTCGACCCAGAAAAGAGTGGCTCCGACGACGACGGCAAGGATGCCGACGCTCCAGAGGGTAAAGCGGAGTACGCGGGACATAGGGACGGACGACCATCTTGCCCGGCGGATTTGACCGGGCAACAAAAAGCCCGGTGGAATTGCTTCCACCGGGCGAAATCCGCCGTTTGACCCGCTTAGGCCTGCGGGGTCTGGCCGCCCGTCGTACCGCCCTGCGGGGGCTTGGGCTTACGGGCCACGCCCGAGGCGACCTTCTTCTGGAGATAAATCTCCTTCATGTCTTCCGACGCCGCGCAGAATTGCGTGTCGAAGTCGCGCATCATCGAGGCTTTCGACTGACGGAGCATGCGGGTGCGGCCGTAGCGCATCTCCTTTATCGCCATGACGGCGTCTTCGTCGAGCAGTCGCTTCAGGTACTCCACCTTCTGCTTGGCCCAGTCCGAGAGATCGCTTCGCTTGAGGAGCTCCTCGAATTCCTTCTTCGCTTCGGCGATCTTGCCTTGGCGGGCGAGGGCTTCGATGAACTCGATCTTTTCCGAGACGATCGCCTCGCCGACCGCCGCCGCCACGGAGGGGTCGGCAGGCAGGACGGAGAAGGCCGCGAGGTCGGTTTCCGGCAGGGCGATCAGTTCAGGGCCGAACTTGACGATCTCGCCATCCTTGGTGAGCGCCTCGAAATTGACCGCCGCGAGTGCGTCGGCCTTGGCGCTGGCACCGATCTTCAGTTCCACCACCGCGACCAGCGAGGCATTCCAGGGCAGGGTGCCGAGCTTGCGGCTGCGGGCGACGCCTTCTTCGAGGATTTCGCCGACTAGGCGGGCCTGGACGTCGCTGCCGCCCTGCACGCTGACCTTCACCTGGCGCAGGAACGAGTTGGAGATGATGGCGAACTGCTCTTCGAAGGCTTCGTCGAGGTCGTCGGCCGTCTGGCCGAAGTTAGCGACGCCTTCGCCGGCGTTGGCCATGCCGGTCATGAGCGATTCATTGAAGCCATGGCCGAGGCCGACGGTGGAGGTCGTGATACCGGCGCCGGCGGCCTTCGTCACACGGGCGAAGATCTCCGCTTCGTTGACGAGACCCTGATTAGCCTGACCGTCGCTGAGCAGGATGATGCGGGCGATACGATCCTTGCGGGTGAAGGGCGCGAGCTGCTTCACGCCTTCCTCCCATCCGCCGAAGAGGTCCGTCGAACCGCGGTCGTCGATAGATTTGATGCGGTTGACGATCGCTTCGCGGTCAGTGACATGGGTCAGCGGCTGGATGACTTCGATGGAGGAATCGAAGGCCACGACGGCGACGCGGTCATCGGTACGCAGGCCGCGGACGATACGCGCCGCGCTTTCGAGGGCGGCTTCGAGCGGGCCACCGCTCATCGAGCCGGAGCGGTCGATGACCAGGGAGAGGTCGAGGGGTGCGCGGGGGGTCTCAGCGACATCCGCAGGTTTGACCGGGGCGACGATACGGACGAGGACATGCGTCGCATCAGAGGCGGCGCGGAGGAAGCCCTTCTTGAGGGGCAGGATTTCGATCTTGGGTTGGTTCATGGGAGGAGTCATCACCCCCACTTTGTACCACCCTCCTTAAAATGTCAACACCGACAGAGATACTTTTTGATAATTAGCACACTTAAGTTACTGTCACAATTACAAATACTTGTTCATCAATGCTTTGCTGAAATTGTCCACGATTCGTTGCAGTTCTTCCTTCGTGGGCGTGATGCGACTGTCGATATTGAAGTGGGCCTCGCACCAATGGGCCAGGCGAAGCTTGGTCCACCTTTCCGTCTTAGGTTCATCCCCCTGGGAGGTCGGGTTGAAGGCTAGGAGCTGTTCGAAGAGATTGCGGGCGGCCGGGGAAAGATCGTCGCGCGCCATCTCTTTTTTTATCATCAGGCGGAGGGCTTCGGCGGGGCTATCTTCGCTATCGGCGATCTGTCTGAGCTGTTGGACGGTCGAATAGCTGGTCTTGCGGCTCGGTCTCGGCGAGGACGTGCCGAAGGAGGGCGAGAAGTCGCGCATCTCTTCTTGTGGGCGGGAGTATTGTCTTGTCCTAATTTCCTTCAAGCTGCGGGCATCTGGTTCGCTCAACATGGGGGAGACTTGCTCGCTGCCTCGTGTCCGGAAGAAGAGCTTTTCTGCCTCGGTGGGCGTGGCTAATTCATCAATCAGCTTATTCAACTGGGATACTTCGCGGTTCTCGTGCAGTAGCGTGCGGATACGGTCCAAGTCCCATCCGCGTTCCGCGAGGAGACGGGCCAGGAGCAGCTGTCTGACCTGCAGGGGGCCGAAGTTGGCCTTGCGGCGGTCGTCCGGGGCGCGCTCGGGCTTGGAGAGTAGGCCTTCGTAGGCGTAGAAGCGTACCAGACGTTCGGTGGAAAGGTGGCGATCGCCGTACCCTAACGAGGCGAGTTTATCCGAGACGAAGGCGGCTAGATCCTCGGCCGTGCCAAGGAATTCTTCGTCGTTCAGTTGGGCGGATATCTTCAACATAGTCTTCGAATAGAGACATTCTGCTGTCAGCATTGAGAATAGGGCAATAATATAGTGAAAAAGGCACTGTCTGAATACCCCTATAAAGAAGCAGGCCGTCCGATATCGGACGGCCTGCGAGCCAGCTCCCTCTGTGGGGGGCTTAGGAGTTGTGGCTGTAACCTTCTTCGCCGTGATCCGAGATATCCAGACCGCGGGCTTCTTCTTCTTCGGTTGGGCGGAGGCCGATGAGCGCTTTCACCAGGTAGGCGAGAATCGCGGTGGCGACCAAGGAGATGACCAGCGTGACGACGATCGCCTTGAACTGTTCGATATACAGGGTCTTGCCCACGATGTCCTTGAGATTCGTGTTCAGGTTGCCGTTGACGTCGGCCGTGGCGCAGATGCCGGTTACGATGGCGCCGAGCGTGCCCCCGACCGCGTGGACGCCGAAGGTATCGAGCGCGTCGTCATAGCCGAGCTTGGACTTCATGTAGACAACGGCCAGGAAGGGTACCACGCCGGCGAGGACGCCGATCAGGACCGCGGTGTTGGCGGAGACAAAGCCCGCGGCGGGCGTGATCACGACGAGGCCGGCGACAGCACCCGAGCAGAAGCCGAGCACGCTGGCGTGCTTGCGGATAATCCATTCGAGGGCGGCCCAAGTGAAGGCACCGACCGCGGCGGCGAGCGTCGTGGTGGTGAAGGCCTGAGCGGCGACGCCATCGGCGGCGAGGGCCGAGCCAGCGTTGAAGCCGTACCAACCGACCCAGAGCATGCCGGTACCGACTGCGCAGAGTACCATGCTGTGGGGCGTCATGGACTTCTTGCCGAAGCCGATGCGGGGTCCAAGGATGATACACAGGAGGAGAGCGGACCAACCGGAGGTCATGTGGACCACGGTGCCGCCAGCGAAATCGATCGCCTTGATGGCGGCCTTGGCGTTCCAGACGCCGTTCATGTCACCGGTGATGCCCCAGATTGCGTGGGCCATCGGGAAGTAGACGAGGAACATCCAGCCGAGCATGAAGAGCATGACCGCGGAGAACTTCATGCGTTCGGCGATGGCGCCGACGATGAGGGCTGGGGTAATGATCGCGAACATCATCTGGTACATCGAGAACACGTTCTGGGAGATCCAGTAGGCGTAGTCGGTGTTCGGGGCGGAGTTCACGCCGTTGAGGAAGAAGAACTCGCTACCGCCAAAGATGTGTCCGAGGAACGTGCCGTCGAAGCTCTTACCGAAGACCAGGGAGTAACCCACGGCCCACCAGAGGATCGCGACCATGCCCGCCAGGCCGAAGCACTGGGCGACGACGGAGAGGATGTTCTTCGTGCGAACCAGGCCGCCGTAGAAGAGGAAGAGGCCGGGGAGCGTCATGAAGAGCACCAAGGCGGCGCAGATCATCATGAAGCCGTTATGGCCGGGAGCGGCGACGCCGACGGTCGGCGTGGTGAGCCCGGCCGGGATGGCGCCCTTCGCGTCCTTGAGCGAAGCGGTGGGGTCCCCGTTGCCGAGGGCGGCCTCTAGGCCGGCGATACGCTGTTCAAGCGAAGGTGCCGGAGTGGGCGGGGGAGTAGCAGCCGCCGGAGCGGGGGCGTTCTGCGCGGACGACAGGTAAGGTACTGCCGCCAGAGCGAGGATGGTGAGAGTTCGTAGCAGGGAGTTCATGGCGAATGCCCTTTCGCAACCCCCGTGCCAACCACCCCCTTTCGAGCCGATGGGCTAAATGTGCTCAAAAAAGACCTGACGAGGCCCGCAGGTCTGCTCGAAAAAGGACAGTCGAGCGACGGCGGTATCCCTGAAACGCCCTTAATTGTGATAATAACCTTCTTCGCCGTGATCGGCGATATCAAGCCCCTGGGCTTCTGCCTCCTCGGAAGCCCGCAGTCCGATGGTGGCCCCAATAATCTTTGCGATGATCCAGGTCATGATCAGCGAAATCGCGATGCAAAGTAGCATGGCGATGAGTTGGCCTTTGAGCAGGCCTTTTGAAATCAGTGCGCCGCCAGTCGGATTCACTTGAGCGTTCATGAGCAGAGCAGTCGCGAGCGCACCGATGGTGCCACCTACGCCGTGCACACCGAAGGTATCCAGTGCATCATCGTAGCCGAACT